>CAIWXH010000022.1 GCA_903916565.1 uncultured Oscillochloris sp.
CGGGGCCGGCTTTGTCGTTTACCAGGAGCTGACGCGCATTAGCAAGGCGATTATTGACGGCGATTTCTTCACCAACCCGACCCTGTTGGGCGCGTTGACCCACGCCCGCGCCAGCGGCGGGGCCGTCCACATCATGGGCCTCTTTGGCCCCGGCGGGGTTCACGCCCACGAAACCCATCTCCACGCGCTGCTCGATATGGCGAAGCGCCAGGGCTTTGCGCGCGTCTATCTGCACCTCTTTCTCGATGGCCGCGATGTGCTGCCCCGCAGCGCCCTCGGCTTTCTCGACACGCTTGAGGCGAGCTTGGCGCAGCTTGGCGTCGGTCAGATCGCCACGGTGATCGGGCGCTACTACGCGATGGATCGCGATAAGCGCTGGGAGCGCACGGGGCGTGCCTATGCGGCGATTGTGGATGGGGTCGGCGCGACCGCGCCCGATGCGCGCACGGCCATTGAGCAGGCGTACGCCAAAAACACGAACGACGAGTTTGTGCTGCCCACGGTGATCACGCATGATGGTGCCCCCGTCGCCACGATTAAGGACGGCGACGCGGTCATTTATACGAACTTCCGCCCCGACCGGGGGCGGCAACTCACGCGGGCGCTGGTGATCCCCGATCTCAACACGCAGATCGAGCAGCACTATGCGCGCCAGCAGGCGGAGGGCCAGAAGCTGCCCGAGACGATCTGGCAGCGCTCGCACCAGCTTCAGAACCTGCACGTCGTCACGATGACCCAGTACGAGTCGGGCCTGCCGGTGCATGTGGCTTTCCCGCCCCGCCCCGTGCGCGAGCCAATCGCCGCCGTGGTCAGCGCCGCTGGCAAGCGGCAGTTCCACATTGCGGAGACCGAGAAGTACCCGCACGTCACTTTCTTCCTCAATGGCGGGCGCGAAGACCCCTTCCCTGGCGAGGATCGCATTCTGGTGCCGTCGCCCAAGGTGGCGACCTACGACCTTCAGCCTGAGATGAGCGCCGCCGGGGTCACGGAGGAACTGGTCAAGGCCATCCGCAGTGAGCAGTACGACTTCATTGTGGTCAACTACGCCAACCCGGATATGGTCGGCCACACCGGGTTCATTCCCGCCGTGATTACGGCCTGCGAGACGGTTGACGCTGGAATGGGCCAGGTGGTGCCCGAGGTGCTGGCCCGTGGCGGGGCGCTGATCTTCATCGCCGACCACGGCAACGCCGAGGTGATGATTGACCCCGAGACGGGCGGCCCGCACACCGCACACACCACCAACCCTGTCCCCTGCGTCCTGGTAGCCGCCGACGGGCTGGGCCTTGGCAAGGGCCAGGTGACGCTGCGCGCTGGCGGGCGTCTGGCCGATCTTGCCCCGACGCTGCTTGAGCTGATCGGCATCGCCCCCGCCGAGGATATGACCGGGCAGAGCCTGATCGTGCGGTAGATGCGGGGAGGGTTTTTAGGGAGGGCCAAGCCCTCCCTAAGACTTTTCCAAGCCCTACCGAAGATCTTCCCAATCCTTGGTATTGCTCCGCACGACCGGCAGTGTCACGGTGAAGGTCGAGCCGACGCCGGGTTGGCTGCGTACGGCGATCTCGCCGCCCATCATGTGACAGAAATGGCGGCTGATTGCCAGCCCTAAACCAGTGCCTCCGTAGCGGCGTGTCGTCGAGGCGTCGGCCTGGGTGAAAGCCTGAAAGAGCCGCTCAAGCTGCTCGGGTGCGATGCCAATGCCGGTGTCGGCCACCTCAAAAACCACTGTCGCCAGCACAGCGCCCCCCGGCGGTTTAGCGTCACGCCATGCCCGCAGGGTGATTGTGCCCGCCTCGGTGAACTTGGCGGCGTTACTGAGCAGATTGAGCAGCACCTGGCGCACCTTCATCTGGTCGGTCTGCATCGTGCCCAGGTGCGGGTCGCGCTCGACCACCAGCCGATTGCCGCCCTGCTCAACCAGCCGCGTGATCGTGGCAAGCACCGTGTCGAGCAGCCCGTCAATGGCGAACTCCTCGATGTAGAGATCCATCTTGCCCGCCTCGATCTTCGAGATGTCGAGGATGTCATTGATCAGCCCGAGCAGGTGCTTGCCCGCCCCGTGGATTTTGGCGAGATCCTCGGCCATGTGGCCCTCGCCCATCGTGGTCAGATCCTCCTCAATCATCTCGGCGTAGCCAATAATCGCATTGAGCGGCGTGCGTAGCTCGTGGCTCATATTTGCCAGAAAGCTGCTCTTGGCTTGGCTGGCCGCTTCGGCGGCCTCGCGGGCATGCTGGAGCGACTCGTAGAGGCGGGCGCGGGCGATGGCGGTTCCGGCCTGGTTCGCCGCCGCCGACAGGGCGGCCAGATCGGCTTTGTCGAAGCTGTGCGGGCGTTCGCTCTGCACCACCAGCACGCCCACCACGCGGCGCTCGACCAGCAGCGGCACATCAACCTCGGCCCCTGTCGCGAGACCGGGCAGGTAGTCGGGGGCCAGGCGAACATCGGGGGTGTAGCACAGGTGGCCTCGGCGCACCACCTCGTCGGTCAGGCCACGCCCCGGCATAATCCGCTCGGGGGAAGTCGGCATGGTGCCAAAGCCCGCCCAGAGGACGCGCTCGTTGGTGAGCGGGTCGAGCCGGTAGACGTGCACGAGCTGGAAGTTAAGCCCTTCGTTGTGCAGATGCGCGACGAGGCGTGCGGCGACCTCGTTCTCCGAGACCGACACCGCGAGGGCGGCGCTTAGCTCGAAGAGCGCCTGCTGGCGCAGTGCGCGGTGGCGCTCCACGGCCAGCAGACGCTCATTCTCGGCGACCGCCTGGGCGAAGTTGGCGGTGCGTTCGCCGACGCGCGCTTCAAGCGAGCCAACAAGGTCGCGGATGCGCGCCGCCATCGCGTTGAAGGTCTGGGCGAGCAGCCCCAGTTCATCGAGCCGCCGCACGGGTGCCTCGGCCTGAAGGTCGCCGCGACCCAGGCGCCGGGCCGCCTCTTGCAAATCTTCCAGCGGGCCAAAGACGTGGCTATGCAGGCGGCGGGTCATGATCACAGCCACGCTCAGACCGATTGCGGCGAAGACTGCGATGGCCGCCGTCGTCAGGTGCTCGATCCACTCCATACGCCCTTGGGTTTCACGCAACTCGGACGCCGTGTTCTCGCTGATCGACTCCACGGTGGCCGCGATCTCGTCCGCGAGGCGCTGAAAAGTCAAGGTGGCCGCGCTCAGATCGCTGGTCGGTAGCGGGGCACCGTTGGCTGCCAGCAGGCTGTTAAACGTTGTTGTGTAGCGGGCAAGCAGCGGGCCGAGGTGCGTGATTTGGGCGCGCATCGCCTCGTTCTCGCTCACCCCATCGAGCGCATCCAGGCAACGCTGGGCCTCCGCCATGGCCTCGGTCTGGGCGCGCATCAGGCGCTGCCGCTCGGCAGCATCCAGCCGACTCTGCCCGCTGAGCAGCGACACCTCGGACTGTCTGGCGCGCAAGAAGGCGCGCTCAAGCTGAACGCTCAGGTCGTGAACTTGGAGCGAGCGCTCAAGGCCGGTGAACACCAGCGAGTGGACAAGCCCTTGATTGACTAGACTGATCGCCGCTGTGAACAGCATAAGCAGCAGACAGAGCGCTACGCTCAGGAGCAGCCTGTAGCGCACGGAGGCTGTCCAACCAGGGTGTTGGTCAAATGGCATCATGGCATGACTGAGTGGGCCGCTACGTTGCAGTTCGCGAGTGGTTGTCGCTCGAAGACAAGGTTTCAGGTGCCAGGTTTCAGGTTTCAGGCCGAGCACAGCCGAAAGCCCTGCATGGGCCGAAACGGTAAAGCATCTGCGAACCTTGTCTAAGTGTAACAGAAGCCGCGCATAAAAAGATGCTGCCGTACCCTTACGGTGGGCCAACGCGGTATAGCTAACGAGCGCACCGCGTTGACACGTTACCCGGAGGATCTATAATGCCTGCGTTGCACCTACCTCCTGCGCCCGGCGCAGCTACCAGAAGAGCCATCATGTCCGCACGCCGTAAGCGCTGGGACGTGCGCCCCCTGGCCCCAGCCGAGTTCGTCCAGGCCACGGGCCTTAGTCCATTGCTCGCCGGTCTGCTCTATCAGCGTGACCAGCGCGACCCCGCCACGATCACGAGTTTCTTTGCCGCCGATATGAAGACGGGCCTGCACGATCCGCTGCTGATGCGCGGTATGCCCGAGGCGAGCGCCCGCATCGCCCAGGCCGTGCAGTCCGGTGAGCCGATGGCCGTCTATGGTGATTTCGACACCGATGGGGTCACGGCGGTGACGCTGCTGGTGCAGGCCATGACGGCGATGGGCGGCAACATTCGCCCCTACATTCCCCATCGCACCCGCGAGGGCTACGGCCTCAACAATGACGCCATACACCAGCTCGCCAAAGAGGGTGTGCGCCTGCTGATCACGGTGGACTGCGGCATCAGCAATCTGGTTGAGGTGGCTGAGGCCAATAGTCTCGGTCTTGATGTGATCGTCACCGACCACCATCACCCGCCCGCCGAGCTGCCCGCCGCCTTCGCCATTGTCAACCCCAAGCAGGACGGCTGCGCCTACCCGTACAAGCATCTGGTGGGCGTCGGCATCGCCTACAAGCTCGTCCACGCGCTCGTCAAGCGCGGCCTGAGCCTGGGCAGCGTGCGTGGGCGCGACCTGCTTGATGTCGTCGCGCTGGGCACCGTCGCCGATATGGGGCCGCTCACCGGCGAGAATCGGGTGCTGGTGAAGGCCGGTCTCGACGCGATCCACAGCACCACGCGCCCCGGCCTCAAGGCGCTGATCGAGGTCGCTGGCCTTACGCGCAGCGCCATTAGCGCCAGCGACATTGGCTACACGCTCGCGCCGCGCATCAACGCCGCCGGTCGCCTCGACGACGCCGTACGCGCCTACCAGCTTCTACTGACCGATGACGACGCGACCGCCGAACGGCTGGCCCGCGAGCTGAACCAGACTAACCGTGAGCGCCAAGATTTGACCAAGGAGGTGCAAGCTGCGGCGAAGGCGCAGGCCGAGGCCGCTGGTACACAGCGGGGGCGCATCGTCGTGATTGCGGGCGAGGCGTTTGCCGCCGGGGTGGTGGGCCTTGTGGCCGGTAAGCTGGTTGAAGAGTGGGGCCGCCCGGTGCTGCTGCTTGAGCAGGGCGCCAGCGAGTCGCGTGGCTCGGCCCGCTCGGTGCCCGGTTTCAGCATCATTGATGCCCTGACTGGCTGCAAGGAGCTGTTCGTGCGTTTCGGGGGGCACGCCGCCGCTGCGGGCTTCACCATCGCGAACGCCAACATCCCTCTGCTCGAAGCGCACCTGCTCGCCGTCGCCGAGCGCCAGTTGACGGACGAGATGCTACAGCCCGCGATTACGATTGACGCCCCGGTGAAGCTCGACGAGCTGGACTGGGACTTGCTGGCCGATCTCAAGCGCCTAGAGCCGTTTGGACAGGCGAACCCGCAGCCGACGCTGATGAGCGCTGGGGTGCAGGTGGTTGACGCTCGCCCGCGTGGCGCCGAAGGCCAGCACCTGCGGCTGATGCTGCGCGATGGGGGCGGGGTTCACGAGGCCATCGCCTTCCGGCTGGGCCATCTGGCCGATGCGCTGCACCGCCACCCGCGCATTGACGTGGCCTACACCTTCGACGACGATGTGTGGAACGGCGAGCATCGCCTCCAGCTCAAGGTGAAGGATTTTCGGCGGGCGTAGCTTGCTCGCCTGTGGCTCGCTCGCGACACGGGGAGCCCTCGCTGCGCTCGGGCGGGGACAAGGGGGAACCTGACGGCGGCCCCCTTGTCCCCTTGTCACACCCGCTCGTCCTGGGCCAAAATCAGCCCCTTCTCGCGGGCGCGTTCAATCGCCTCGACGCAACGGGGGTCAATCTCGTTCTCGGCGAGGCGGTGCAGAATGCCCATTGCCTCTTTGACTGGGCGGGCGGGATGATAGGGGCGGTGGCTGGTGATCGCATCGAAGATGTCGGCCACGGCCACAATCCGCCCAATCAGCGAGATCTCGTCGCCGCGCAGACCTTTGGGGTAGCCGCGACCGTCGATGCGCTCGTGATGCTCCGCCAAGGCGCGCCACGAGTCGCCCAGGAGATCCAGATCTAACAGCCCGTTCTCCTGAAGGAACTCGACGCCGTAGGTCGGGTGGCGGCGCATCTCGTTGAACTCAGCCTCGCTGAGGCTCTTCCGCTTTTTGAGGATGCGGTCGGGGACGCGAATCTTGCCCACATCGTGGAGCTTGCTGGCGAGGCGGATCCGGTAGAGCGTGGCGTTGTCGAGGCCAAGCTCCTGGGCAATCGCCACCGAAAACTCGCTCACCCGCTGACTGTGCCCACGGGTGTAGGGGTCTTTCAGATCGATGGCGCCGGTGATCGCGTCGATAATGCGCGTCGAGAGGGTTTCCACATCGCCGTAGAGCTGGGCCAGCCGGATGACCGTGGCGGCTTGGCCGGCGAGTGACTGGAAGAGGTCAATGTCCTCGGCGTCGAACTCGCGCCCATCATGCGGATTGAGCGCCTGCGCCCCGCCGATGATCCGGCTTTCGACTGCACCCCGGAGGCCACCAAGCTCGATGCGGGGTGCGCGCAGCGGCACGCAGAGGATCGAGCGCGTGACGAAGCCGCTCTTCTCGTCAATGTTGCGATAGAAGCGCGTGTCCTGCAAGACATCGTTGACCGTGACCGTCTCGCCGGTGGCGACAACGTGGCCGATAATGCCGTGGCCCTGCGGCATCCGTTGGGCGATCATCTGCTCGGGGCGGTAGCCGGTGGCGCGGTGCAACACCAGCTCGCCCGCCTTATCGTCGCGCAGCCAGATGGAGGATGCCTCGACGCCGAGCAACTCGCAGGCAAAGTTCATAATGCGGTCGAGCAACTCGTCGCGGTCGAGCGTGGTCGTCAGGCGCGAGATAATCTCGACCAGGGCTTGCTGGCGGCGTTCGCGGCGCTGGGCCTCGGACAACAGACGGGCCTTCTCGACCTCGGTCACCAGACGTGAGCAGAGGAGCTCGATCAGCGCGATCTCGTCGCTATCGTCGCACGTCTCGGTGGGAAGATTGAACAGTTGCACGATGCCGACGGCGTGCCCACGGAGCATCAGCGGCATGCAGTACATGGTGTGCAACGACAGGCCGGCCAGCTCGCCGATGCTGCGGTCCCAGTGTGGGTTGGTGGCGACATCGTTGATAAAGAGCGGCTTGCCCAGCGTAAAGACGTGGCCGGCAACCCCCCGCTCGATCCCGATGTGCTGGCCCACTAAGCGTTGACTATCCTCGCTGCCCTTGACCACCTTAAAGACCAGTTCGTGGTGGGCCTCATCGTAGAGATAGAGCGTGCCCGCCTCGGCTGAAGTCACTTCAATCAGCAGGTCGAGCATCTTGTCGAGCAGGTCGTCGAGTTCAGTCGAGGCCGCAATCTGGTTGGCCCGGCTGATGATTTCGACATACATGTGGAAGCGCGTCTCCCTGACAGTCACGGTGGGCCTCCGCAGATAAGACAAGGGTTCAGGTGTCAGGTGTCAGGCCAAACGCATCAGACAGCCCTGCGTGTGCCCAAACCGTAACACGTCCACGAACCTTGTCTAAGGTAAAAGCGTAGCGACCGTTCAGCGCCGCTCGGTTCGCGTGAGGGCGCGCACGTAGCGTGCGAGCTCGTCGGGGTCGCCTGCGAGCGCGACAGGCAGGCCCGACTCTGCGGCGATGCGGGGGAGATCGTAATCGTCGATGGTGCGCTCACCCTTGTAGTCAAACATCACCCGTGGGAGCAGGGCGCGGGCGCACCCCGCAGCCCTGAGGGCGGGGATCACGTCCTGTGCGGTGAGCAGGCCGCTGACCGTCACGGTGTCACCGAAGAACTGATTGGGCACGGGCACCACCCGTGCGGTCAGGCCCGCGATCTTGCTCAGACGAGCGGCCACCTGCGCCAGCATCGGTGCCACCAGCGTGCCACAGACCAGGGCGAGGCTGGTTGGCGCAGGCAGGCGGGCGGGCAGGCGACGGCGGGCGCGTGCCCACAGGTCGAGGAAGTCACGCACCATCCCGACCCCGTTGGAGTACTGCGGCATATCGTCGTAGTCCTCGGCGGGGGGCAGCGGGCGTCCGGCGAGGATGTAGAACTCGTCGCTTGGATAGACAAAGGTCATGCCGAACTGGTCGCGCAGACGGGCGCCAATCGGCTCGATCAGATCGATGACGCGGGCGGCCTCTGCCCCGGTGAAGCAGCGCAGCGGGACATCGGTGGCTGCGCCCAGGCGCGAACAGAAGCCCCTCATCTGTGGCGCTATCCCCGTGTCCCCGTGTCCCCGTGTCCCCGTGTCCCCGCTCTCCTCCCAAAGCGGCTGATGCTCCCAGTTCGTCGCAATCCAGTCAGCCGTCTCGTGAACCTGAATGGCCGCTTTGATCGTGCTGGGGCGGCGACCGTCGAAGCGGTACTTAGTTAGGCCGACGGGCACGACGGCGATAGACTGGACGGGCGGGTGCAGGGCGACCAGATCCTCGATGCTCTGGCGCAACACTTCGCCGTCGTTGGCGTCGGGGCAGGCGACAATCTGGGTGTGAACCTCGACGCCCAGCGCGCCCAGGCGGCGGATCTGGTCGCGCACATCGGGCAGCTCGCGCTTGCCGAGCATCACCGCACGCCAGAAGGGGTCGGTGGCGTGTACACTGATGTGCATTGGCGAGAGCCGCTGCCGCTCGATGCGCTGCCAGTCGTCCTCGCTCAGATTGGTGAAGGTGACGAAATTACTGTAGAGGAACGACAGCCGAAAGTCGTCATCTTTGAGGTAGAGGGTTTTACGGAAGCCCTTCGGCATCTGGGTGAGGAAGCAGAAAGGGCACTTATTATTACAGGTGCGGAGCCGGTCGAACAGCGGCTCGGCAAACTCGACGCCCAGATCCTCGTCAGGGTCTTTCGTGAGCGTAAAGACCTGCTCGTCGCCGGAGGCGGTATGGACGTGCAGCGTGATCTGCGTTTCGGCGATGGCGAAGCGATAGTCGATCACATCGTGCAGGCGCTGCGGGCCAATCGCAACAATCGCATCACCGGGCCGCAGGCCCAGCGTCTCGGCAAGGCTTGCGGGGGCCACTGCGGCGATCACGCCGCCCGCGCCGGTGATCGGCTTAAGATCAGGCTGATATTCCACGAGAGATGTCCGTGCCGGTCAGGCCGGGTCACGGGTAGAAGGCATAAAGTCAAAGTACGCTTGTAATTGTACCACGGTGTGTAGGTTTTTCTCGGTAAGACAAGGTCTCAGGTGTCGGGTTTCAGGTTGCAGGCCGAGCGCAGCAGAACGCCATGCGTGTGCCGAAACGGTAACGTCCCTTGTCTAAGGAGCGTCAGTGATGACCCAGCCATCGCCCCATGCGCCTGAGCTACTCGGCCAAATGGCACTGCTGAACGAGCAGGTTGACGGGTCGCTGCTTGGCGTGCCAGTGCGCTACCGCAGCAACAGCGCAACCGTGATTGCGGTGGCCGCCCGCGCCCTGGCCGTCTGGCGCGACCTCCCGCGTGCGCTTAGCGCGGCGGGGCCGCCCGTCCAGGTTGCCGTGGTCGTCCACCCGCTTGGCGCGGGCGACCCCGTGCTGCCGCCAGCGGGGCACTTCGTCGCCCGCGCCTACGGCGACACCTTCCTGGCGGCAAGCGGCGGCAATCTGCTCACCGCCAATCTTGCCACCGGCAGCGCCACGGCCTTTGTCACGCCCGCGTTGGTCGCCGACGAGCCGAACCTGCGCCACCGCGTTATTGAGCGCCTGGGCCTGCTGCTGGCGAGCGACCGTGACCGCACGCCGCTGCCCGCCGCCGGGATCGTGCGCGACGGACGGGCGGTGCTGCTTGTCAGCCCAAGCGCCGCCGAGAAGTCCACGCTCTGCTACGCCTGCGTACAGGTCGGCTTTAGCCTGCTGGCCGAGGACAACGTGTATGTCAGCTTGGCCCGTGGCTTGCGCGTGTGGGGGCAACCGGGGCCGCTCCACCTGCCGCCCGAGGCGGCGCGCTATTTCCCCGAGTTGGCCGCCCTGGTGCCGCAGGTGGGCGCCGACGGCACGCCGAAGATCGCCACTGACGGTGCGGCCCACTGGCCTGAGCGGCTGGCCACGCACGCCGACCGCAGCGTCGTCTGCCTGCTTGCCCAAAGCCCCGGTCAGGCCAGTCGCCTTGAGTCCGTGTCCGCCGACGAGGCCAGCGTCGCCTTGTGCCATGCATATACGCCCGACCTTGACCGGCTGCGCGAGCGGTGGCCCGCCGTGGCGCACGCTCTGGCTGTCGGGGGCGCGTACCGCCTGCACGTGGGCGCCGACCCGCACAGCGCTGCGGCGCTGCTCGCCCATCTGGCGGAATGTTAGTCATAAGCACAAACGTTTGACATTGATGCAGTCTTGTGCTAAACTAAACCGTGTGGCGAAGTCGCGATGGGCCGGGTACAATCCAGCTTGACCGTCTGTAGCGGTTCCACGCAACGCGAGGGCGATCTCGCGCAAAGCCGCAAAGCGTCAGCACACCTGAAACCTGAACCCTTGCACATGAAACCTGAACCCTTGTCTAACCAGCGAGAGAGGGCCGCCATGAGCAGCATCGCCCCGACCAGTAAGCCGCTGATCTACCCGACAAGTGACGGCAAACCAATGGCCGAGAACACGCAGCAGTGGCGCTGGATCGTCACTATCGTTGGCGGGCTGCGCGCCCGCTTCGCCGATGACCCGAACGTCTTTGTGGCTGGCGACCTTCTCTGGTACCCGGTCGAAGGGCGCCCCGATCTTCGGGTCGCCCCTGACGGCATGGTCGTCATTGGGTGCCCGCGCGGCGAACGTGGCGCCTACCTCCAGTGGCAGGAACACAACATCACGCCCCAGGTCGTCTTCGAGATCCTCTCGCCGGGCAATCGCGGCGGCGAGATGGCGCGCAAGTTTCAGTTCTACCAGCGCTACGGCGTCGAGGAGTACTACCTCTACGACCCCGACGACAACACGCTGATCGGCTGGCAGCGCCGTGGGGCTGAGCTTGAGGAGATTATTCCCATGGCGGGCTGGGTTAGCCCGCGCCTCGGCATCAGCTTCACGCTTGGCCCCACCGAGCTTGAGCTGCGCTTCCCCGACGGGCGCCGCTTTCTCAGCTACGAGGATCTGTTTGCCCAGGGCGAGCAGGCCCGCGCCTACGCCGAGCAGGAGCGTGAGCGTGCGGAGCAGGAGCGTGAGCGCGCCGAGCAGGCCCGCGCCTATGGCGACCATGAGCGTGAGCGTGCGGAGCGTCTTGCGGCGCGTCTACGCGCCCTGGGCATTGACCCTGACGCCGACTAGGCACCATCCCACAGGTAGCGCCCCAGATCGATATGGTCGGCCTCGTCCACCGCCACGCCCTCGGCCACGAGCCGCGCCCGCTGGAGGGCTGGCTCGTACGCATTCGAGATCATGCCGTGGCGGTTCACGACCCGCCACCACGGCACCTCGTTGGCAGCCCCCAAGCGCAGGGCGTGCAGCGCATAGCCCACGAGGCGGGCCGCCCCAGGCTGACCAGCGAGCAGCGCCACTCGCCCATAGCTGCACACCCGCCCGCAGGGAATTTGTCGCACCACCGCGTAGATTAGCTCGTAGCGCTGCATTGGTGTTGGCTCGTTTTCGCTTAGCGTCAAAGGTTCATAGGCACCGTACATGGCGGTTGCAACGTCGCCTTTTACCCCTCACCCCCGGCCCCTCTCCCTCAAGGGGAGAGGGGAGATTCGGCATCAGGAAGCGTTCGACTCCCCCTCTCCCGCTCAGGGAGAGGGGGCTGGGGGATGAGGGCTGGCGCGGCAAC
>CAIWXH010000023.1 GCA_903916565.1 uncultured Oscillochloris sp.
CTCGGGCCTGCTCCCCTCGCTGCTGCTGCTGGAAATGCTGGCGACACGCGGGGTCAAGATGAGCGATCTGCTCAACGAGCTTGAGGCGAAATACTTCATCTCGGGCGAGATCAACTCGAAGGTGGACGATGTGCAGGGGCGGCTCGAAGCCCTGGCCGCCCGCTACGCCGACGCGAAGATCGAGCGCATGGACGGCGTCTCGGTGAGCTACGACAGTTGGCACTTCAACGTGCGCGGCTCGAACACCGAGCCGCTTATTCGCCTCAATCTCGAGTCCATCGCCTCGCCCGAGGAGATGGCGGCGAAGCGCGACGAGGTGCTGGGTATTATTCGGGGCTGAGGTGATAGCCGATAGCCGATAGCCGATAGCCGATAGCCGATAATCCGTCGCAGTCGGCCTATGTTCATCGGGCGGTAGTGGCGCGATCTCGAATGTCACGTTGAGCGCAGCGAAGCGTCCCGACCGGGATTCCTCGCTGCGCTCGGAATGACCAGCATGCGAGATGCTACCACTACCCATCGGACATTGTGCGCCCCGCGTCACCGCATGGAAAAAGGGAGGGCTTGGCCCTCCCTTTTCTACGCCCAAAAACCCTACAGCACCCGCATGGCGACCAGCGCGAAAATCAGCAGGCCGATGATGATGCGGTAGACGCCGAAGGCGACGAAGTTGTGGCGGGCGACGTAGCGCAGCAGCCAGCCAATCGTCACGTAGCCGACAATCATCGCGACGACGGCGCCAAGCAGCAGCAAGCCCCAGTCGGCAGGCTGAATGCTCTTGAGGCTGCCGAGCAGATCGACGAGCGTGGCGGCACCCAAGATTGGGATCGACAGGTAGAAGGAAAACGCGGTCGCCGTGGTGCGGTCAAGCCCCGACAACAGACCGCCGACGATGGACGAGCCTGAGCGCGACACGCCGGGGACGAGCGAGAAGATTTGGGCGACGCCAACGCCCAGCGCCTGCATCGGCGTCACGTCGTCGAGGTTGCTGGTGCGCGCCGGTCGTTTGGGCAGCCATTCGATCAGCAGAAAGACGATACCGCCGACGATCAGCGCGGTGGCGATCACTTGGGGGCTTGCGAACAGCACCGCCTTGATCACCTTGCGAAAGAGCAGGCCGATCACGGCGGCGGGCACAAAAGCGATGAGTACCGCGATCCAGAAGCGGCGGGCACCGGCAATCGCCTCGCGACTGCCCTGGCCGATGAGGGCGCGGGCTTCGCGCAGCAGGTCGCTGAAGTAAAACACCAGCACCGAGATCACGGTGCCAAGCTGAATGAAAATCTCGAAGGTGCCTTGAAGATGTTCGCTGGCCTGGAACTTCAGCAGTGACGAGACAATCAGCAGGTGGCCGGTAGACGAGATCGGTAGCCATTCGGTGATGCCCTGGACGACGCCGAGGATGACGGCCTTCCACCATTCGCTGCTGCTAGGAATCGCAACGGCGAGGCTACCCAATAGTGCGACAGCGGCGACGATGATCAGGGGCGTGGGCAGTCTGGCTGGCGCGATGGCCGCCGTGGCGGTCTTATTCTGCATAAAGACGCTTCTCCGCTGAGGGCTCGATACCAATACCTTTTGAATAAGCCGCCCCCGCACCGGCCTTTGCCCCTCACCCCCGGCCCCTCTCCCTCACGGGGAGAGGGGAGATTTCGCAGCAGAACGCTTCCGGCTCCCCCTCTCCCGTTCAGGGAGAGGGGGTTGGGGGGTGAGGGCTGGGCGGCAGCAGTCCTTAATCTGAATGGGGATTAACGCTCAATCAGCCCCTCAGCCTGAAGCATCCCAAGGGCGTCGTCGAGGGCGGCGGCGGTGGCGGCCACGTCGGCGCTGGTGTGGGCCGTGCTGACGAAGGCGCTGCGCCCGCGCATCAGGTCGGCGCCGCCAAGCTGCATGGCGAGGCGCAGCGCGTTGACGATGCGCGGCTCGCCGCCACGCTTGAGCGCCCCCACCGACAGACCAGCGGGCACCTGGCCTGGCTCAACCGTGACGGCGGGGTCGGCGAAAAGATGGATGATCGAGCCGTCGCCGTAGGCGGTAAAGCCCTGGGCCTTTCGCGCCAGCAAGACCTGATTGAACGCAGCCAGCAACTCGTCGCCACGGGCCGCAGCAGTGGCCGGGGCACCGGCGGCAACCAGTTCTAGGCAGACCACGCCCGCCGCTGCCGAGAGCGGGTTGGCGTTGTAGGTGCCTTGGTGGCGAATGCGCCCACGGGTGTCGCCAGCCTCCTCGCCCGCAGCAAGGCGGCGCATAATTATCTCGCGCCCGACGACGGCACCACCGGGCAGACCGCCAGCGAGAATTTTGGCGAGGCACGTCAGGTCGGCGACAATACCCGCACGGGCCGCCGCGCCGCCGGGGCTGACGCGAAAGCCGGTCACCACCTCGTCGCAGATCAACAAGGTGCCGTGGTCGCTGGTGAGCGCGCGCAGATCGCGCAGGAAGCCAGCGGGCAGCGGGACAGTCCCATACGAGGCGCCGGTCGGTTCAAGAATGACGGCGGCGACATCGCTGGCGTGGGCGAGCGTGTCGGCCACCAGCGCAAGGTCGGCGGGCAGCGTCAGAATAGTGCCGAGCAGATCGGCGGGCAGGCCCGCGTTGGGGTCATCGGGGTCGGCCCCCGGCGCGGCCAGATCGTGCCAGCCGTGAAAATGGCCCTGGAAGCGCACAATCTTCGGGCGCCCCGTAACGGCGCGGGCCAGACGCAAGGCCAGCATCGTCGCCTCGGTGCCCGACGAGGTGAAGCGCACCCGTTCGGCACCCGGCACCAACGCCTGCACCAACGCGGCCCAGCGCAGCGCGAGCGGGCTTTCGCCGCCCAGGTGCGTGCCGCGCTCGATCTGCGCCTGCACCGCAGCGACGACAGCGGGGTGGCCGTGGCCGAGCAGCAGCGCGCCGTGGCCGCACCAATAGTCAATCAGCCGATTAGCATCAACATCCCACTTTTGTGCGCCCAACGCATGCGTTATGAAAAGTGGGAAGGGTGTCGCCGCCCGACCGTCGTGGGTGACCCCGCCGGGAAAGCGGGTGGTAGCCTCAACCGCGAGCTGGGCGGATTGGGCGAAGCGGGCGCGGTACAACGCTTCAAGCATAAGGCATGTCTCAGAATCGGCCATTTCAGCTTGACACGTTAGAGCTACCGCCCTAGTAATGTCGGCGGAAATGCGCGGCAGGTTTTGTACCACGAAGCGCACGAAGCGCACGAAGGCCGAACCGTGCGCTGCTGCGCTCCGTGCCTGACGCGCAACCCGACAGGAACTTCCAGAAAGCTGTACTAGTGACGCCTTGCGGCTTTGCGGCTTTGCGGCTTTGCGCGAGATCGCCCCAACGTTGCGTGGAACCGCGCTACATGCCAAACTCAAGGCGCCGGACAAGCGGGCCGGGGAGGCCGCACTCGACCATTTGGCGCTGCGTCTTGGGCACCTCGTACGCGACACGCTCGTAGGTAATCGTACCGGCGGCGGTATCGAGGATGGCATAGGCCGCCCGTGGGTCTTGGTCACGGGGCTGGCCCACGCTGCCAGGGTTGATAAAAAAGCGACAGTGCCCGCTCAGATCAACCACCTGCCCACGCGGCGGGGTGCGGGTCATATCAGGCAGAAAGCGCTCGACCCGCTCGTAGCCGTGGCGCTGGCGAAAGCCCAGTTGCACATGCGAATGGCCGATAAAGCAGACTTCCTGGGTGAAATAGTCGAAGTTGATCGACGCCTGCTCGGTGGAGAGCAGATACTCCCAGATCGGCTCGCGGGGGCTGCCGTGGGCCAGCGTGAAGCGGGTGTCCACCGCAGTGGTGGGTGGCAGCACCTCAAGCCAAGCGTGGTTGGTCGGGAGGAGTTGGTTGCCGTTCCAGAGGTTCGCTTTGCGCGCATCAGGGTTGAAGTCGCGCAGATCGATCTTGCCCAGACAAGCCAGATCGTGATTGCCCGTAATGGTGACGGTGGCGTGCTGACGGATGAGCGCGACGCACTCGTTGGGGCGTGGCCCGTAGCCAATCGTATCGCCAAGGCACCAGAGTTGGTCGAAACTACCAGCGGCCAGCAGCACCGCTTCGAGCGCAACAAGGTTTGAGTGAATGTCTGAGACGATCAAAACCCGCATAAGGAACCTGCGCTTCTTTGACGCCGCCCGTTCTGGCGGTCTATAATGAGCCAGCGACTATGTCGTTGCCGGAGTACTTACGCACTATGGTCGAGCCAACTGGACATTGTCCATACCTGGGGTTGAAGCAAAATCAGGCGATCCGCTTCGCGTCGCCCACCCCTGAACACCGCTGCTATGCCGCTGGACAGGCCCAGGAGATCCCGCTCGTCCAGCCCGACTACCAGAGTGCCTATTGTCTTGCCCCTAACCATCTTAGGTGCCCATTATACACGGGCTCTGGGATGCCTTCAACGCCGCTGCTGGCGACCGAGTCGCGCCTAGTGCCCGCCTTGGCGACCGCCGGTGGCCTAAAAGGCTGGCTGGCGGGTCTGCCCCTGCGCGACCGCACGATCTATCTGCTCCTCCTGACGCTTCTTGGCTTCATTCTGAGCGCCTACGCGGTGGCTGGCGTCGGTCTGCTGCGGGACACCGCACTCTTTCAAGGAGGGCCTGGCCCGCTCGAACCACAACCCTTGGCCACGGTCGTCAGCCCATCGCCCGCGCCGACCCGCGCCCCAACGCCGACGCTCACCACAACGCCCACCGCGACCTATACGCCAAGCGCCACCCCAGCGCTTACGACCACGAGAACGGTCACCCCGACCGCCGTGCTGCTGCCAACAATCGAGTCAATTACGCCAACCCGCGAGCCACCCACCGCAACGTCGCGCCCGATCTACATTCCCCCCACCTTCACGCCCGAGCCGACCAATACTCCGTCGGATCTGGTGCCGCTGCCGAGCGAAACCCCTGCCCCGCCGGTCGAGCCAACCGTCGTCGCGACTGCCGAGCCAACCGCGCCCGCTGCAACTGCGCCCGCTGAACCGACCGCGCCCACTGCACCCGCTGCGACGGTGCCCGCCGAACCCACCGCGCCCGCTGCGACGGTGCCCGCCGAACCCACCGCGCCCGCTGCGACGGTGCCCGCCGAGCCAACTGCGCCCGCCGAGCCAACCGCCACCACGCCCGCCGAGCCGACGCTCACCCCGGCTGCCTTTGTGACGCCGACCCAGCCACCGGCACCCAGTCGTACCGAGATCGTCCCGTAGGGTGAGCTGAACGGGCAGGGCGGCCACGCGGGCCGCCCATAGGTAGCACAAGCTCCTTTGTTTCGTGGCGCAACGCCCCCAATCGGCATGCGGAACGCCGATTGGGGGCGTTGCGTCCCAAACCCCCGCCAAGCGCTAGGCGTCAATCCACGCCCTCTTCGCCCGCCATCAGCACGGCGATGGGCCGCATGCGGGCGACCCGCGTCAGCAGGCCCGCTTCTTCCTGAAGCTGCATGACGCGCTCGATGTCTTTGTAGGCGAAGGGCGACTCGTCGGCTGAGACCCCTTCGACCAGCACGTCTTGCTGGGCCAACATGCGCCGCACGTCGCCCATGCCAATCGTCTGCTTGGCCCAGGTGCGCGAGCCGCGCCGCCCCGCGCCGTGCGAGGTGCTCATCAGCGAGTCTTCGCTGCCGGTGCCCGCCACGATATATGAGGGTGTCGCCATGCTGCCGGGGATGATGCCCAGCACCCCTGCTTCCGCCGGGGTCGCCCCTTTGCGGTGAATGACCAGCTCGCCCTGGCGCCACGCGAAGTTGTGGTGGTTCTCAATCTGCGCCGCCACCGGCAGCTTCGTGCGGCGGGCGAACAGTTCGTGGATGACGTGGTGGTTGGCGCTGGCGTAGGCGCCGCACAGCTCCATCGCCGCCCAATACTCCTGGCCCGCCTCACGCTCTAGGTCAAGCCACTCGTAGAAGCGCGGCACCTGCGCGATGCGCTTCGTCTCTTGCTCGGCCACCTTCATATAGTGGTTGGCGACCGCGTAGCCGACGCCCCGCGAGCCGCTGTGGCTGAGCAGACCGGCGAAGTTGGCGGGGGCACCGGGGATGAGCGCTTGCAGCGTCTCGCCGACGACCAGCTCGGTGAAGTGGTTGCCGCTACCCGAGGTGCCAAGCTGTGCGGCCCCTCGGGCGCGCAGGCCGCGTAGCTGGCTGGTCAGCCCCCAGCGCGGATCGTCCAGCACCTCGTGGTCAGCGGCGTAGCTGCGCTCGGCGCCCGCGCCAAAGGTCGTGACTTGCTTGAGGATGCTGAACAGATGCGTGCGCTGACGGACGAACTCATCAGGCTCGATGGCGAAGACCGAGAGCATCATGCGGCAGGCGATGTCCACGCCGACCATGGCGGGGGCGACGCTGTTGTAGGCGCGAAAGACGCCGCCAATCGGCAGGGCGTAGCCCGGATGGGCGTCCGGCATCAGGGCACCGCGCTCGGCGATGGGCAGGCGCAGCGCCAGTTGCAGTTGCGCCAGTGCGCCATACTCAATGTCGGCGTTGCTCTCGCCAATCGCGGCGTGCCGGTCGCCAACGGTGCCGAAGACGCGATACGGCGCTGGCTCGTCGCGCAGGCCGAGGAGCGCCGTGGGTGCGCCAAACTCGGCGGTGATGGCGGCGAGAATCCCGTCTACATCCTGGCCCGCCTTCTTCAGCGCGGCGGCGCGTTTGGCGATGTCGGTAAAGCGTTTGTCGCCCTTCCACGGGGCGATGATCTGATGGGGTTTCATAGGGTACTTCGTGGTAGTAAGGCGAATATCTTTTGAATAAGGACTGTTGCCGCGCCAGCCCTCACCCCCCAACCCCCTCTCCCTGAGCGGGAGAGGGGGAGCCGGACATATTCTACTGTGGAATCTCCCCTCTCCCCGTGAGGGAGAGGGGCTGGGGGTGAGGGGAAGAAACACCGCTCACCCGCGCACAAACAGCCGGTCAATCGCCTCGGCAAGCTGGCGCAAGTTCGTCACTTCGTGCAGCGCGTTGCACAGCGGGGCGTAGTGGTAGATGTCGCTGCTGAGTGAGCCGGGATCATACACGCCCCACTTCCACTGTTCCTCGGTGGCGAACCAGACCACCCGGCGGGCACGGCGGCGAATCTGGTCAAACGAGGCCAGACCAGGGTCGTTCTCGTTGTTGCGGGCGTCGCCCAGGAAGATGACGGTGGTGCGGTGATCGATACAGCTTAAATGGTCGCGGGTGAACTCATTCAGCGCCGTGCCCAGGTCGGTGCTGTAGCTGCGCGTGGGCTTGATGTTCCGCAGCACTTGCTCGATGGCCGCCTCCGGGCGCGACTCGGCGAAGTACATCGTCATATCGTGCAGGCGGTCAATGAAGGCGAACGAGCGCGTGCGGCTCAGTTGGTCGTGCAGCGCGTAGATCATCAGCAGCATAAAGGTCATGACGTGCTGGGTCGAGACGCTGCGGTCGCAAAAGACGACCAGCTTGGGCTTGAGGTGGCGCTTGCGGTGCTTGACCAGCATCGGCACGCCGCCAAAGCGCTGGTTGGCGCGAATGGTGCCCTTGGCGTCAAGCGTGCCGGTCTTGCCCCGGCGCTGGCGCAGCGCGAGGCGCGTGCGAAGCTGGGCCGCCAGACGGTTGACCAGCTTTCGCATCGCGTCGGCGTCGTGATCGTCCAGCCGGTCGAAGGGCCGGTCGAGCAGTTCGCTCTCGCCGCGCTGACGCGGGCGCGTCTGCCCTTCGCCACGGGCCTGCTCGGCCATCTGCTGGGCCACCTGCTGCCCAATCTGGGCGGCGAGCGCCTGCTGATTTTCGCGGGCGGCTTCCAGAATCGCCTGAAGCGCCTGCTCGGACATGCCTTGCTGGCGCAGTTGCTCGATCAGCTCGCGCAGCGCCTGGTTGAGCTTGCTGAAGTCAAGCTCGTTCAGCGCTTGGCGCGTCATACGGTCGCGATAGCGCTGGTTGGTCGTGCTAGGCGGCGACAGCCCGTCCATCATGTCGCGCAAGTCCTGGCCCGTCATGGGCTGGCCCGTCAGCATTGCGCGAAAGAGCTTGGCAAGCTGCTCGGGCGTCATCGCGTCGAGCAGCTGCTGAAGCTGCTGCATCAACTGTTCGCGCTCGGCGTCGCTGAGTTGACCGCCACCGGGCGGCTGGAGCGGCGGCGGGGCGTCCTGGCCGAAGTAAAGCGGGAACAACTCGCGGAAGGTCGCCTGGTCTTTGACATCTTTAATCAGGCTGGCCTGAAGCGCCAGCGCGAAAAGGTGCCGGTCGGTAATGCCCGCCTGCTCAATGGCGCGCATCGCGTCAGTCGTCTCGGCCAAACTGACGCGCACGCCCGCCGCCCGCAGGCCAGCGATGAACTCGGTGATGCGTCGATCCATAGATGGCTGCGCCTCGCGTCTAGGGGAGGGTTTTCAGGGGGGGCGTTGCCCCCCCCCCGAGACCCTCCCGGTCAGTGGTCAGTTCGACCACTCGTTGCCTTTGTAGCCGCCACGGGGCCGGTCGGGGCGGTCGCCACGGTCGGGGCGCTCGCCACCGCCACCACCGCCACCACCGCCACTGCCGCCCTGGATGGCGCGACGGGCGCGCTGGATGTCGCTCTCGTACTTGAGCAGCACGCTCAGCGTGGTGTCGAGGGTCTGCTTGTCAAGCTGGCGGCTGTTCAGCTCAACCAGCGCCTTGGCCCAATCAAGCGTCTCGCTGACGCTCGGGTGCTTTTTGAGATCGAGGCCACGTAGGCGCTGCACCAGCTCAACCGCCTGACGGGCCAGCTTCGGGGCGAGTCCCGGCACCTTCAACTGCACGACGCGCAGCTCGGCCTCAAGGGTGGGATAGTCAATGTGAATGTAGAGGCAGCGCCGCTTGAGCGCCTCGCTTAGCTCGCGGGTGTTGTTTGAGGTGAGCAGCACCGTGGGCTGATGCTTCGCCTTAATCGTGCCAAGCTCGGGCACGCTCACCTGGAAGTCGCTCAGCACCTCCAGCAGAAACGCCTCGAACTCAGCGTCGGCGCGGTCAATCTCGTCAATCAGCAGCACCACGGGCTTCTCGCTGGTGATGGCCTGCAGCAGCGGGCGGGGCAGCAGAAAGCGCTCAGAGAAGAAAATATCATCTTCGTTGGCGAGACGGTCGGCGGCTTCGCGCAGCGTCTTCGCATCGCCCAACAGGTCGCTCAGCTTCTCGCGCAGCAGTTGCGTGTAGAGCAACTGCTTGGCGTATTCCCACTCGTAGAGCGCCTTGCTCTCATCAAGACCCTCGTAGCACTGGAGGCGAATCAGCTCGCGGCCAGCGGCACGCGCCCAACTCTTCGCCAGCTCAGTCTTGCCGACGCCAGCGGGGCCTTCCGCCAGCAGCGGCTTGCCGAGCCGGTCGGCCAGGAACATCGCGGTGCAAATCTCATCAGAGGCAATATACTGCTGGGTCGCCAGCATGTCGCGCACATCACTGATCGAGGTAAGCATCAAGAACCTTTCTGTGCGTAGCCAAGGTTTCAGGTGTCGGGTTACAGGTTTCAGGCCGAACGCAGCAGCAAGCGCTGCGTGTGCCCAAACGGTAACGTAGCCGCGAACCTTGTTGTACGATTCAACCGGGCCGGGGCGCGGCGCCACGGGACTGGGTGATCATTAGAACATGCGTCAGGGGGGATCTGCGAGTATTATAACATGATGCTTTCGCTAGTGCCGGTTCTGTGACCTAAAAAAACGGGTGGTTGCAACGTCCGATTGCCGCGCCAGCCCTCACCCCCCTGCCCCCTCTCCCGTTCAGGGAGAGGGGGAGCCGAACGCATTCTCCTGCGGAATCTCCCCTCTCCCCTTGTGGGAGAGGGGCAGGGGGAGAGGGGTGAAGGGCGACGTTGCATCAGCCATGCCTAGAAAAACGGGTGGTATAGTGTCCGCCATGAGCTACTCGCGCTTCCCTGCGGTGCTGTTCGATCTCGATGGCACCCTCACCGACCCCTATGTCGGGATCACGACGACGTTTCGCCATACGCTGACGCTGATGGGCTTCCCGCTGCCTGATGACGAGACGATGCGTACGTGGATTGGCCCGCCGCTGCAAGACACCCTCCGCGACTATATGGGCGATGCGGGTCTGGTGCCCGAGGCCGTGGCGATCTATCGGGCGCGTTACCGCGAGTTCGGCATGTACGAAAATCGCGTCTATGCTGGCATCCCCGAGCTGCTTGGGGCGGTGCGCGAGGCTGGCGCTAAGCTCTACGTGGCGACCTCCAAGCTGATTACCCCCGCGCTGGGCATCCTCGAACATTTCGGCCTCGCCCCGTTCTTCGATGGCATCATCGGCTCGACCCCCGATGAGCGCATTAGCACGAAGACGCAGGTCGTTGCCGCTACGCTTGACCTGCTCACCCCGGTGGAGCGCGTTGGCTGCGTGATGGTGGGCGATACCGCCTATGACATCGAGGGCGCCCGCGCCAACGCCGTGCCCTGCATCGCCGTCAGCTACGGCTACGGCAGCCTCGCTTCGCTTGAGGCGGCGAAACCGCTGGCCGTTGCTCACTCGGTTGATGAACTGCGTGCGCTGCTGCTGCATGTGGCGGGCTAAGATCAGGGTAGAGACGCCCCGCCGGGGCGTCTAGCGCACCGGGCCGCTGAACATCTGGTATGCTTGCGCCACCATTCGCCGTCATAAGGAGGCGCATTCTATGACAACACTCTTGGAACAGGCATTTGCCGAGGTGCAGCGGCTGCCGCCGGAGCAGCAAGATGCGCTTGCTACGCTGATCTTGGAAGAGTTGGCCGATGAGGCCGCTTGGGATCGTGCCTTTGCCCAATCGTCTGAGGCGCTGGCACGTTTGGCCCACAAGGCCCGTGAGGCGAAGCGGGCTGGACATGCGAAGCCTTTGGGGTTCGATGAACTGTGAAATCGTACCTCACCGATGACTTCATCATCTTGTGTCGCTACTGAACCTGCCCCCCGCCCCCTGACCACACGCGGTTCGCTTCGACAAGCTCAGCGAACGGGCGCTGGCTGAGCTTGTCGAAGCCTGCATCCATCCCTTTCGGCTCGCTCCGATCCCTGATCCCCGACCCCCGATCCCTGAACCCTACGGAGTACCCCATGCCCCCGCTTTCCAGTGACTTGCGCCGTCTGCTTGAGGCCCGGGTCGTCCAGGCCCGTGAGGCCGCCGAACGCGCTGCCTCCGCCGCCCTCGCGAC
>CAIWXH010000024.1 GCA_903916565.1 uncultured Oscillochloris sp.
AACCCAGGCCGACACCACCACCCGGGTCGGCGAACTCCAGCGGCGCACCGAGCGCATCACGCGCTTTGTTCAGCGCCTAGGCGATCTGGCGGGCGAGGTGGGCGCCGACAGCGCAGCGCTGCCCACGGGCACACCAGCGGCTGCGCCCGCCACACCTACGGCGACGGCAGCGGGCTTGACGCCGACGGTGACGCCGTAGGTGTGTTGCAGCAAAGCCATGGTTCAATCCAGCTTTACCGTTTGGGGGATAACTCCACACCTCCACAGCGCTACACCTCCACACGGTCGTCTGTAGAGTTGGAGAGTTGTGGAGGAACGGTCACTCAGACGGTAAAGTCGGATTAAACCATGCCTACAACCTGAAACCCGGCCCCTGCACCCTTGGCTTAATCGCGCCCGATGCCGGCCTCGGTGAGCAGGCGCACGCTGCGTTCGACCCGGTTCAGGGCGCGGGCCAGCAGCAGGGCCATGTCAGCGATGATCGCCTCGCTGAGCGCCGGATTCTTGGTGATTTTGTCGCGTAGCGGCTGCAATCCGCGCTCGGCCTGGTCGAGGCTCGTGATCGCCTGCTCAAGCGTCTGCTCGGCCTCTTCGCGCTGCCGCGAGGCCACCTGCGGCCAGCGCCCATTGATCGGCTTGCCGCGTGCGATGGATAGGAAGCGCTTAACGCGCTCGGTGCGCGACTGTGCATCGAAGAGATAGCGCTCGGTGTCGGTGATCAGCACCAGGGCTAGGCCCTGGTTGCCATTCATCTTCGCACGAGCGCCATCCAGGGTGCCCTGTGCCCGCTGAAGTAACTGCGCTGCCTCGTCAGCCGAGCGCACCGCGTCTTCACGCTCGCTCTCCACTTCGAACGGCCAGCGCCGTGGTATCGTCGGCATACGTATCCATGTTCTTCAGCTCTCGTGCCGAGGTGTAGTTGAGCAGTTCCATCTGGCGCAGGATCGCCTCGCCGAGCTGCCACAGGATAATCGGCGTGCCCGAGGCGATGAAGCTGCGCCAGATTGTGTTCTCGTACGAACGCCAGTCGAGCTGGCGCGCCTTGCGGGCGGAAAGGGCGACCGGCACCAGGGAGATCAGCACGCCACCGGCGACCTCAGCCCACGTGTGATCGGGCTTGATTGGGAAGTGGCGCTCAAGATAGTTGAGCGTCGCGGCATACGCGGTCGCCAACCCTAACACCTGGAGTGGAACGCTGATGATCAGCCCATCATCGCTGAGGGCTACGGGCTGCATTTCGCTGCGAGACGTGGTCATTACTGGGTTCCTTTCGGTGTCTCGATGGGTGCCATTATACACTGATCCGATGGGTCTGTCTAGTCTCTCTCGGCGGCTAATTGGGGCCTTTATGGGCCGCTAAGCGCCGATTAGGCTACTTGATGGCTATACTACTACAGTTAGTATCCTTTTGCAAGCCCCAATTTGTGCGGTGTTCTTAACCCCTTCTCAACTTTTTCTTAACGAAATCCGCCAAATGGGGGGGTTCACAAGGGTGATACTATTTGCTATAGTATCACCTATTAGCAACCCAATAGCAACCCAGATACTCCCGAATATCCTACCGACCAACCGTTCATTCAGCCTACGGAGGGCACCATGCTACGTTTGCATCACCCCGCATCTGCACACCAGCCCGTCGGCAGCGCCGCCATCGCGCGTACCCGCCTGAGCCACGCCCTGGCCGCTGACCGCGCTCGCCCAGTCGCGCTCGTCGCGCACGACCGGGTTGTGCAGTCCAACCATCACGCCGACGAGTTCCTCGGACGCCTGTTGGGCGAGAGCCTGCCTGCGAACGGGAGGAACGAATGAACGACATGGTCGCCGCGTTCGCTGAGGTTCCCGCCCAGGCTATCGTCGCCACCAATGGCGCCGCCATCGCCCACGTCCAGCAGACGATTGTGCACGGTAACCTCTATGTGGCGTCGGCCAGTGTCGCGCCCGATGTGGCCCTGCTCTACGCCCACTACCGGGCCTTCGTCAGCGAGAGCTTTAGCAGCCTCGATTTTCGCGGCCTCCAGATTCAAGCCGCCACACGCCTGAGCCTTGAGCAAATCTATGTTCCGGTTGAAGCCAGCCCGCACGCCGCTGACGCTGAGCCGCGCTGCATCCACACTTTCGTGCGCGATCACCCGCTGCTGGTCGTCCTCGGCGACCCTGGCAGCGGCAAAAGCACGCTGGTGCGCTATCTGCTGCTGGCGCTGACACGCGGCGACGCCCCCGACCGCCTCGGTTTCGATCCGCTCTGGCTGCCGATCTTCTTTCCCGTGGCCGCATTTGCCGCCGCCCGCGCTCGCCCCGGTCAGGCCGACCTGGCCCCGCTGACCTATCTGAGCGCCTATTACTGTGGCCTCTCGCAGCCCGACTACGGCCCGCTCTTCGCCCGCGCTCTGGCAACTGGCCGCGCCATGGTGCTGCTCGACGGTCTCGACGAGGTGCGCGAGGCCCGCCGCCCGATTGTCCACAGCCTAGAGGCGTTGGCCCGGCAGTGGGATGCGGCGG
>CAIWXH010000025.1 GCA_903916565.1 uncultured Oscillochloris sp.
CACCTCCCCACCTCCCCACCTCCCCACCTCCCCACCTCCCCACCTCCCCACCTCCCCACCTCCCCACCTCCCCACCTCCCCATCCCCCTCTTCAACGCTTGTCCTAATGCGCCTGAGCGGCCTCGGCCTCTTTCTTGTGGGCGTCTTTCTTATGCGCCTCGATGATGGCGGGGACGAGGTGGGCGGGAACCTCCTCGTAGCCAGCGAAGGCGCTGGAGAAGCGGCCACGGGCCTGGGTGAGCGCGCGCAGGTCGGTGGCGTAGCGCTGGATCTCGGCCAGGGGCGCGGTGGCGCTAATCGCCGTCTTGCCGGTGCCGGTGGGCAGCATCCCGAGCACGCGCCCACGGCGGGTGCTCATGTCGCTCATAATGTCGCCCGCGTACTGCTCGGGGACGACAATCTCCATGGTGTAGATCGGCTCCATAATGCCCACGCCGGCCTTCTGGGCGGCGAGGCGAAACGCCTCTTTGCCCGCCGACTTGAAGGCGATCTCTTTTGAGTCAACGGGGTGCTCTTTCCCGTCGAAGACGGCCACGCGCACATCACTGATTGGGCTGCCGGAGAGCAGCCCTTCGGCCATAGCCTCGCGGACGCCCTTCTCGATGGCGGGCATAAAGCCGCGTGAGATCACGCCGCCGACGACCGCGTTGACGAAGTCAAGACCGTCCTCGCGGCTAGGGTCATGCTCAAGCGGCTCGACGCGCAGCGAGACATCGGCGAACTGGCCCGCGCCGCCGGTCTGCTTCTTGTGGCGATACTGGGCCTCGGCCTTGCCACGGATGGCCTCGCGGTAGGGGATGCGGGGCAGGTCAAGGTCAATGCTCACATCGAACTTGCGCTTCATCCGCTCGGCGACAATCTGAAGGTGGCTCTCGCCGTAGCCAGAGAGCAGCGTCTCGCCGGTCTGGGGATCGCGGGCCGTGTGCAGCGAAGGGTCTTCCTCGATCATCCGACTGAGCGCACCACCGAGCTTGTCGAGGTCGGCGCGACTATGTGGCCTGACCGTGGCGACAAAGGCGGGGGCGAGGAAGTTGATCGGATCGAGCTGAAGCTGGCGACCGGGGGCGCTGAGCGTGTCATTGGTGATCGTCTCGGTGAGCTTGGTGATCACGCCGATGTCGCCAGCGCCGATGCGGTCGAGGTCGGTCTGCTCTTTGCCCCGGACGGCGAAGACGTGGCCGATGCGCTCGTCCTTGTGCGTGCGGCTGTTCGCCAAGACGCTGTTGGCCTTCACTTCGCCCGAGAAGACGCGCACGTAGCTGACTTTGCCGTAGGTGTCCGAGATGGTCTTGAAGACCAGGGCGGTCGTTGGCTCGCTGGTGGCGGCGTCGAGGAGAATGGTCTGGTCGGTGGCGAGGTCGATGCCGTGAACGAGCTTGCGGGCCGCCGAGGGGATCGAGTCGGTGATGCCGGAGAGCAGTTGCTGAATACCGGCGACCTCAAGCGCCGAGCCGCAGAAGACGGGGATAATCGAGCCGTCGGCGATGCCGGTACGCAGCCCGATGAGCAACTCATCGAGGGTTAGAGCGTCTTCGCCGCCCTCAAGGTAGCGCTCGATCAGATGGTCGTTGGTGGCGGCGATCTTATCGATCAGGGCGGTGCGCCACTCGTGCATCAGGCCGTTGAGTTCGGCGGGCACTTCACCCTCGATAAAGCCGCCGTCGTGCTTGGGTGAAACCAGCCAGGCGCGTTGCTGGCGCAAGCTGATGATGCCCCGAAAATCTTTGCCGGTGCCGATGGGCACCTGCATTGGAATAACAGCCACGTCCAGCACCTCGCGGGCCTGTTCGATGGTGCGGAAGAAATTGGCGTTGTCGCGGTCGAGCTTGTTGACGAAGAGGATGCGCGGCACCTTCTGCTGGACGGCCAACTCCCAGACCTGTTCGGTGCCGACCTCAACCCCGGCTGAAGCGTCGAGCACAATCACGGCCCCGTCAATGACGCGCATGGCGGCGGCCATATCGGCGGCGAAATCAGCAAAGCCGGGAGTGTCGAGCAGATTAATTTTATCGTCGTGCCACTCAAGGGGGAGGACAGAGAGCGAAACCGAAATCTTGCGCTGCTGCTCGTCGGGGTCGTGGTCACTGATGGTGGAGCCGTCCTCGATACGCCCCATACGTGGGATGGCGTGGGCGGTGAGCAGCATTGCCTCGGCCAGCGTGGTCTTCCCGCTGCCGAGGTGACCGAAGAGGCCGATGTTGTGAATCCTTTCGGGGCCGTACGCACGCATGGCAGTCCTCCTTGACCGATCCAACGCGCCGCTCAGCAGATGAGCGGTGGGTTTAGCGAGGGGCGCTTGTTAAGGAGGCATTATAGAGCCTTTAAGGGGCGCGTCAATGTTGAAGGTCATGACCCCATGGCGCAAGCCTCCCCAGCGGGGAGGCTTGCGCCATAAGACAAGGCTTCAGAATTGACGGCTTAACGGTTCGTAGTGGGGGCTTCAGCCCCCGATCCGCCCCTGACGCGGCTGAAGCCGCTACTACGAATAACGCAAACTGCGGCTTTGCGGCTTTGCGTGAGATCGATCCGGTTTGGCGTGGAATGCCGCAAATGGCGTCCTACGCGACGACGGCGCTGGCCTTGATGATCTTGTCGCCCTGCTTGATCGTATCAACGACCTCGATGCCGCTAGTGACCTTGCCGAAGACGGTGTGTTTGCCGTTGAGGTGGGGCTGGGGCGCGTGGGTGATGAAGAACTGGCTGCCGTTGGTGTTGGCACCGGAGTTGGCCATCGAGATGACGCCGCGCTCGTGCTTGAGTGGGTTACCGTAGACTTCGTCTTTGAACTTGTAGCCGGGGCCGCCGCTGCCGGTGCCGGTGGGATCGCCGCCCTGGATCATAAAGTTGGCGATGACCCGGTGGAAGGTGAGTCCATTATAGAATTCCTCGTTGGCGAGGAAGACGAAGTTGTTGACGGTGAGGGGGGCGTGCTGGGGGTAGAGCTCAAGCTCGATGGTGCCGGCGCTTGTCTCTAGGGTCAGGAGATAGTTCTTTGTCGTGTCGATTGTTAGCTCTGGGGAGCTGTTCCACTTTTTGGCACCCACGTCGCACTCCTTTTGTGTCGGCGAATATCTGGGGGATTATAGCATGGGGCTGCGCTAGGGCTGATGCAACGTCGCCCGCCGGGGGGCTGAGGCCCTCGGCTCGGTGCAGCAAAGCCTGCTGAAGCAGGCTCGGCAGCCCGCTTCAGCGGGCTTCGCAGATCCTAGCCCGTGGCGTGGGTTCGCAGCACGACGTTGCAACAGCCATGCTAGACCTTCCGATGGTATTGTTTGCGCTAGATAGCGCCGTGTGTAGGCCCAATACATGTGCAGGAGCATCCGCACAGATGAGCAAGCGACCGCCAAGCAGCCGCCTGGTCTATACGCCTGACCCAGCGCCAGCACCGGCCCCGCAGGAGGCAGGCGCGGCGTACCCCTCGGCGGCGCGGCAGACGGCGCAGATCGCCCTTGACCGCAAGGGGCGCGGCGGCAAGACCGTGACGCTGGTGCGGCGATTCCATGCAACGCCGGGGAGATCTCGCGCAAAGCCGCAAAGCCGCAAAGTCGCAAGGCGTCGATGTGGCGGGATGCGTCAGCCCCCTCATTTCGCTGGGAGCGCTGTCTCGGTTGCAAATTCCGTCCCCGGCTCGGTACACCGATAATAGCGGTGTTTGTCCTTAATGCCGCTGTCACCGGCCTCGAACGTGGCGAGGTCGGCACCGGGGATCACGCTTACCCCACAGTAGACATGCTTGGCGTCCTTCGCATAGCTGGTGCCGTCTGAACTCCATTGGGACTCGGTGCCACCGCCAAGCACCTGGAAGGTCTGAACGTCGGCAGCGGCAAAGACCGTGGTGAGAAAGTAGACCTGTTGGGCATCTTTGGCGTAGTTGTAGCCCAGCGCCTGAAAGCTGGCCGCATCAGCCTCGGCAAAGACGGTGCCATCGTGGTACACCTGTTTGGCGTCCTTGGCGTAGCCGCTGTCTAGCATCTGGAAGGTGGCGGCGTCAGCCTCGGCAAGGATGGTCTTGAGATAATAGACCTGCTTGGCATCCTTAGCGTACGCGCTGTTCAGCACTTGGAAGGTGGAGCCATCAGCGATGGGGATGCCGACCCCGTCGCTTTCCACATAGTACGCGGCGCGATCATACGCCCAGATGGTGTCTTTATAGCCGACCTTGCCGGTCACCTTGAAGGAGGCGAGGTCGCGCACATGCAGCGGCGTCTGTTGGAGATAATAGTCCTGCTTGTCCCGCCCCAACGTGTCCTCCCCGATTAGCTCAAACGTGGCGGGATCCGCGCCGACAATCACAGCACCAAGGTAATACACTTGGCGCGCATCGCGGGCGTAGTACCACTGCTCAAAAAATGCAAACGTTGCCGCATCTGAATCGGGAATGAGTGCGCCCCGATAAAAGACATGCTGGGCATCCTTCCCATACACTTCCTTGCCGTACCCTTCGCCTGCAAGACTCTTGAACGTGCGCCCATCGGCCCCTGCCACGAGCTGGGTGTTCACTTCTGTATAGAGGCCATTGGAGCGCCCCTCCGCACGATAATAGACCTCGTTCCCCTTTACCTCGTACCCGTCACCCTGCGAGAGGCCGATGCTTGCGCCAGCAGATGGCCCGCAGCCGACAAGGCAGAGCATGATCACAACCAAGAACGTCTGGGCAAGGCGTGAGCGGTTCATCGGTGTTCCTTTGTGCTGCATCGTGTGCTTGTGGGGCTGATTGCGCCTGTGGTAGACAAGGGTTCAGGTGCCGGGACTCAGGTTTCAGGCTGAACGCAGCAGCAAGCGCTGCGCGTGCCGTCCATGCCGGAGCGATCTCGCGCAAAGTCGCAAAGCCGCAAAGCCGCAAGGTTCGTAGCAGCTTTCCTGTTCTGATACGTGCGTCGTTTGCTGCTGCGCCCCTACTCGTTGTTCAGGGGAACGACGAAGCTGGCTTCGCCGAAGGGTTTGTCTTTGAGGCGGATGAGGAGCGAGGTGGCGCTGCTGCTGAGCGGGTGGCTGACGATGGCGGTGCCGTGCGCTTGGGTGCCGGGGGCGACGAGGACGGCCTGCGGGGTTGAGGCTTGGTCGTCGAGGGGGTAGTCGTTGCCGAGACCGTCGCTGACGCGGATGTTGTCGCCGCGCAGCGGGAACTCGATGGGGCGCTCGCTGTTGTTCTGGACGCTCCAGCTTAGTTCGATCTGTCCGTTGCAGGTGGAGATTTGATCGAGGGTGATGACGACTTCGGGGGCGCTGAGGATGGTGCCGCCACCTTCGGCGATGCTCGTCCAAGTGCGACTGGCGGGGTCGTAGCGCTTGGCGACGAGCTGCCGCCCGGCCCAGCGACAGGCCGTGCTGGCGGCGCTTGGCTCTGCGCCGAGGCTGTTGCCTGCGGCGATGCTTGTGAGTTCGGGCAGCGGCGCGGGTTGGTCGGGCGTGGGGACGAGGCGCACGGGCCGCAACACCAGCGCCAGGGCCAGCACTGCGACAAGCACCGCTAGGACAGCGGCGAGGCGGCCAATGGTCGTGCCGAGGATGCGCCTGACCCGTTGATACAGGCCGCTAGGCGTCTCCACGGGGGTGAGGGGTGGCGCCGTCGTGGCTGTGGGGGGCGGCGCAAGCACTGGGACGACGGTAGCGATGCCTGCCACCGCTACGGCGCCTGCCGCAACGGCATTTTCCATAATGGGCGCAGCATGCTGCGCCCCTACGGTGATGTCGTCAATCGGGACGGTGCCGCGTAGGACGGTGTTGACCTCTTGCCAGGGGGTGCAGTGGAGCAGCCGGGGGATGGCGAGCATCTCGTCGTCGGTGAGTTCGATTTCGGAGGAGCGTTCGGTGATGAGGTAGGCGGGGAGTTCGTCAAGCCCTTTGAGTTCGACCTTCCAGTCGAGCTCGATCTCGCTGTCGGGCTGGATGGTGGGGGCGATGACGACGGTGCGCTTGCAGGTGCGGAAGTCGAGGTCGCTGGCCTTTTGCGCGGAGAGGAATTCGCGGCGGTGTTCGTTGAGGAAGTTGGTGAGGGCGTGGAAGTAGGAGATGACTTGGTTGTAGGGGTTTTTGCGCCCAACGTTGAGCCGCTTGCGCTCGCCGTTGCGGCCCTCGACGAACCAGGGGCCGTTGACTGAGCCGATGACGCGCCCGTCGCACTGTTTGAGTTCGAGGATGAAGATGGCGTCGTGTTTGATGATGACCAGGTCGGTGGTGCGCCCGCCGACGCTGAAGTTGGCAAGGATCAGGTAGAGGCCGTCCAACTGGTGGAGGCTGGTGGCGAGGCCCATGATGGCCCGGCGCTCGTTGGGGTGTTCCGGCTTTTCGCCGATCCAGATTTGGACTGCCATAAGTGATTGGGTGACAAGGGGACTGGGCGACAAGGGGACAAGGAGACAAGGCGACTGGGTGACACGGGGACGGTGCTACTGGTGCCGTCTTCGGTTTTGATGCGCTCTGCCATGGGCGACAAGGTGACAAGGGGACTGGGTGACGGTGCTACCTAGCGGAGTTGAAAGGGAAAGAGCATATTTCGTTCCCGTGTCGCCTTGGCCCCCGTGTC
>CAIWXH010000026.1 GCA_903916565.1 uncultured Oscillochloris sp.
TCACCCGTGCGATGTCCTCGTCCGTCAGCGCGGCGAAATACTCCAAGAGCGTGCGGTGGATGAAGATGTAGCTGCCCCCAACCCGGCGGAGCAGGATGCGCTCGACGGCGTAATCTAGGAAGCGCGGGTAGCGCCAGGGCGTGTCACCGCTGAGCGTGCAGACGAGGCGTAGCGCGAAGTGCTGCACAAAGGCCAGCCCGCCAAAGTAGAGGCTGATGGCTGGGGCAACTAACAGCGCACCGATCAGCCCGATGCTGAACCCCGCGACCAGCGCAACGCCCAACGTACGCAGCCCACTGATCATTGCGCTAACCAGCCCGCTGACCAGCGTGATGCCGAGAGCAATGCCTAGCTCGCTAACCAACCATGCCCCCAAGGCTCGCCATAGTGTGCGCCAGGTGCCCTGATTAGATCGGGTTTTTGTTCGCAACTCAGTTTGAATCAACCCGCCAACTAACCCACCGACTAACCCACCGACTAACCCGCCGCCGAGCCCACTGCCGAGCCCGTAGAGCAGCCCGCCAACTAGCCCGTAGAGCAGCCCAATGCTTAGGCCGCCGATCAGCCCGCCAACCAGTCCCAGGTACCAGCGAGTGCTCAGGCTGCGCCATGACCAGCGGATCGTCTCGGTGGGCCGAATCTCCCCGCGCTGGATCAGCGTTCCAGTGACCAGTGCCAGCATAACCCCGAAGAAGCTCCATAGAAAAGTGAGCGTTATGCCATTGAAGCCTATCATAGCCCAAGGCAAATATGCCAAACCACCTGCCAGCACGCCACCGACGACCACCTGCCAGTAATGCCGTTGGCCCGATGCATGTTGGAAGAGGCTGATCAGCAGCCCACTGACCAGTCCATTGACCAGCCCGCTGACCAGCCCAAGGATCACGCCGCCGAACAGCCCAAAGACCAGCCCACTACCTGGAGATTGCACCCCCATCAGATTTGCTTGTGCGATATTGCTAGGGAAGGCCCAGATCAGCGCTTCCAGCCCCAGACCAAATATTAGTCCAGATAGCAGTCCACAAGCCCCCCCCGCAATGATGCCGCCCGCCGCCGCCCCAACCGTCGAGAACAACACATACCCCCCACGCTGCCACCAGCGCTTGAGCCACCAGGGCTGCATCAATTCGACCTGGAAGACGGCCTGGTTCTCCTGGGTCAGGTTTCCGGCTAACCAGCGCAGCCAGCGCAGTGTTTGCGTGCGGGTGTAGCGTTTCGGGTCGTTGCGGGCGGATCGCTCAAACATGCGGCGCACATAGCTGTCGAAGAGGCGCTGGCGTTGTGCGGCAGCATCCAGGTTCAGCAACTCCTCTGGGTGCCGATCCTGGTAGGCGAGGGCAAGCACGTTCAGCAGCAGCGGAGTATGCACGAGGTCGCGCAGCTCGCTGTCCTGATCAAGCACTGCCCGCACCCCGGCCAGCGGCTCGCCTGCCCAGTCGAGATACTGCGTAATCTGCGCGTCGTCGAGGGGCTGCACTTGCACCGCCGCGTCGAGGCTGAGCTTGGTGCCGATGGTCTGGTAGTCGGCGCTGCGCGAACAGACCACCAACCCCTCGGTGCCGTACTCCTGCATGAAGGCATTGATGGCCGTAACACAGCCAACCCGCTGTGGCTCCGCCACCTCATCTAGCCCGTCGAGCAGAGGCAGGACGATGTTGGCCTGAAGCCACTGCTGGGCGAAGCGGCGGCTGAGGCCATACTGGTCGCGCAGCTCCTCCGCCAGCCACTTCTCTAGCGGCAGGCGCCGTTGCGCCCACGACGAGAGGTTGAAGATCACTGGGATGGGCCGCGTCTCGTCGCGCTGGGCCTCATCGAGTAGGTGACGGGTCAGAGCGA
>CAIWXH010000027.1 GCA_903916565.1 uncultured Oscillochloris sp.
CCACCGCAAGCAGACACCAGGCGATCACATCATCGACCGCTGCGGCAGCCAGGGCCAGCGTGCCCAGCGGCGTATTGCTCAGCCCCCGCTCGTAGATGATCCGCGCCAGCATCGGGAAGGCGGTGATCGCCATCGCCGCGCCGATAAAGAGCGCGCCAGCCCAGCCCGCGACCGCTGGCGGAAAGAGGCGCGGATCGCTGGTGAGCGTGCTGGCGACGGCGTAGCCGATGAGGCACGGGGCGACGACTCCGGCCAGCGAGATGCCCACCGCGCCCCGTGCGCGCCGACCAATCAGCGCCAGATCAAGCTCTAGCCCGACCAGAAACATATACAGCACCAGCCCACACTGGCTCAGCACAAAGAGCGCGAGGCGCAGCTCGGCGGGAAAGAGTTGGCGCTGAAGCGCAGGCAGCAGCAGCCCCAACACCGACGGCCCCAGCACAACCCCGGCCAGCATCTCGCCGACCGCATGGGGCTGCCCGAGCCACCTGGCAACTCTACCAGCGACCGCCACGGTGATGAGGATGCAGGCAAGCTGCAAGAAAAGACGTGCGACCATAGAAGACGCTACCTGAGTGATGGGCGGCTCGCTCGGCACAAGGCGCGGCGGTGCCCGCAACGGGTCGGTGGTGCAATCGTAGCATATAGGCGCGGCGGGCTGATGAGCCTGCGAAGGCAGGCTTCGCCCCAAAAGAGCCGGGGACTTCAGTCCCCCGGCGGGCGACGCTGCCTCATGGCGTGGTGCCAGATAGAGCGCATACTCAGCTATAATCATTGCATAAGCTTCTTGGCGCACCGAGCGAGTGTTGCGCTCTGACAAGGTTCGCGGCTACGGCGCAGCGTTGGCCCACACAGGACGTTCGGCTGCGCGCGGCGGGAAACCTGGAACCCGGCACCTAAAACCTTGTCTCTTGCCAGATCCAACCTTATGGACAATCTAATGTATGCCACAACCATGGATGCGCTGGTGCAAGCCTTACTCGACGGCGATCAGGCCCAGGCGATCAGCACCACCAAACACCTGCTTGCGGCAGAAGTTGCCATCGGGCAGATCCTCGCCGAAGGGGTCGAGGTGGCGATGGCGCAGCTCGATGCCAAATGCACCATCGAGCAGTTCAACTTGTTGGAGATCATGCTGTGCGGGCGGGCCGTCATGGGGATTATGAAGGAGCTGTATCCGCCAGATATGCCCGTGCAACCGACCAAGGCCGCCGTTGTCGTCGCAACCCTAGAGGGCGACGTCCATGATCTCGGCAAAAACATCCTCAAGATGGTTTTGACTGCCTCAAGCTACCGGGTCGTTGACTGCGGCAAAGATTGCCCGGTTGAGCGGCTGATCGACACCGTCGAACGCGAGCGCCCGCTGGCGGTCGGAATCAGCGGTTTGCTCACCACCGTGATGCCCCAGGTGCGCCGGGTGCGGCAGCGGCTGGCGGAACGAGGGCTGAGTTATGTCAAGGTGATGGCCGGTGGTGCCGCGTTGAAGCAGGCGACCGCCGAAAACCTGAATGTTGATCTGGTCGCCCAGAGCGCGTTTGACGGCCTCCACTATCTTGAGCAGATCGTCGGAGGTGGCACATGAACAGCCTTGAACGAGTCATCGCCGCTGTGCATTTTCAGCCGACCGACCGCGTGCCGGTGATGCCGCAGGTCTTTGGCCACGCCGCTGTCCTGGCGGGGGTCAGGCTCGGCGCGTATCTGCGCGACGGCGCATTGTTGGCGCGCTGCCAGCTTCACGCCCTAGCCTACTACGCCTACGACGCAGTGTTTGCGCTGATGGATGTCAACGTCGAGACCGAGGCGCTCGGCTCGACGCTGACCTATCACCCCGATCAGTATCCGAGTGTGCGATCTTATCGGTTGGCGGGCGCTGCCAAGCTCGACACCTTGGCGGTGCCTGACCCGCAGCGGGCCGGACGCATGCCAGAAGTGCTCAAGGCGGCGCGCATTTTGCGGCAGACGGTGGGGCGCGACGTGCCTGTGGTGGGCTGTGTGATGGGGCCGATGACCCTGGCGACCCAGTTGCTCGGCATCGAAGCTGCGCTCTACCTAGCGATTGATCACCCTGAACAGTTTGCCGACCTGTTGGACTTTACGGCAGAGGTCGGCATGCGCTTTGGGCTGGCCCAGATGGAGGCAGGCGCGCATCTGCCCATCGTGTTCGACCCCTCCGCGTCGCCGGAGGTTATTCCGCCCGCGTTCTACCGCGAGTTGGTGCTGCCGCGCCTCACGCGGGTCTTTACGGCGTTCAAGCAGGCCGGGGCACCGATCAACTGGCTGCATACCGCTGGCATGACGACGCCGATTCTGTCCTTCTACCCAAATGCCGGGGTCGAGTTGGCGAATCTTGATTTCTGCGTTGACCCACAGCAGGCCATGCAGGTGCTGCCGCAGACCTGTCTCGACGGCAACCTCAAGCCGCTGCTCTTCGTCGAAGGCACCCCCGCCGAGGTCGCCGCCGAGTCGCTGCGCCTCTTACACCTGTTCGCCCACCGGGGCGGCTTTATCCTCTCATCGGGGTGCGAGATTCCGCCTGAGTCGCAGCCAGAGAACATCGCCGCGCTGGTTCACGCCACGCGCCAGCCGAGGTAAACGATGCCAACGTTGACCATTCACACGGACAGTGGGCCGCAGCAGTTCGCCGTCGGGCCGGGTCAAGCCCTGAGCCGCAGCTTAGACAGCGCAGGTCTGCCGGTGCGTACCGGCTGCCGAGGCGTGGGCGCGTGCGGGCTATGCCTGGTGCAAATTGTCGCCGGGGCGGTGAACGCACCACAGCTCAATGAGCGCATCTTTCTGGATGATGAACAGTTAGCGCAGGGGGTTCGCCTTGCATGTCAGGTGGTGCCAGCACACGATCTAGAGCTGGTGATTCTGTCGCCAGCGCCGAAGTCAACTTGGCGCCGCCTTGTGCAGAGCAAGCGGCGGCGCAGCCAACCGCTTGCGCCCTTTCCGCTTGCTACGCTGCCGCCGAACGTCGCGACCCCTTATGGCGTGGCGGTCGATCTCGGCACAACCCATCTCAGCCTGTCGCTGCACGATCTTTCCAATGGCAGGTGGGTCGCCGGACGCTATGGGCAAAACCCGCAGGCGAGTGTTGGCGCCGATGTCGTGACTCGCCTGATGGCGGCGGTCGAGGCTCCGACGCACGCGCAAGCGTTGAGCCAGCGCGTCATTGATGCGATCTGTGAAGCCCTGTGGGATCTCTCCATCCGCGATGGGATCGACCTACAGCATGTGGTGCGCCTCACCCTCGTGGGCAACACCGCCATGTTGGCGCTGCTGGCGGGGCGCAACTACGACCTGCTGCTCCAACCCAGCCATTGGATGCGTCCGATTGACTGCACGCCAGCCGATACTGCCGCGTGGGGCACGGCGTGGGGCATCCACCCCCAGGCGCAGATTCATATCGCGCCGATCCTGGCGGGCTTTATTGGCTCCGACCTGCTGGCCGGGGTGATCGCGACTGAACTGTGCGAAACTCCGGGTGCCAGCCTGCTGATTGATTTCGGGACGAATTCCGAGATCGCGTTGTGGGATGGCACGGTGCTGTGGAGTACCTCGGCGGCGGGTGGGCCGGCCTTTGAGGGCAGCGGTATCCGCTGTGGGATGCCAGCGGAGGCCGGGGCGATTTACCACGTCACGATGCAGGCAGACGTGCTGGCGTGCGCCGTGATCGGTGGTGGCGCACCACAGGGTATCTGCGGCTCGGGACTGGTGGATCTCATCGCCTGCCTGCTCCGCTCCGGCACGCTCACGGCCATCGGCAAATTTGCCCCAGCGGTGCCCAGCCAGGGCTTCACCGTTGTGCATGGCGAACAAGCGCTCAGCATACCACGCGCCGATATTGACATCTTTCAGCGGGCCAAGGCCGCCATCGGAGTGGGTATCCAGGTGTTGCTTGACCAGGCCAAGCTGCGCGTTGGCGATCTTCAGCGCATCTGCATCAGCGGCGCGTTTGGGCACGCGCTCGACATTCATAACGCACAAGCCGTTGGGCTGCTGCCCAAGGTTCCCGTCGAACGGGTCGAACTCTACGCCAACACCGCCCTGGCCGGATGTGAAGATGCGCTACGCTCGCTGCTGGTGCTGGAGCAGATGCAACGCCTTGGCACGCAGGCCAGAATCATCAACCTTTCCCAGTATCCTGATTTTGACCAGCTCTTTTTAGAGCATCTGTACCTTCAGCCGCTGTGGGAGGCTGAGCGATGAAGACGACGTGGGACAGCAAACGCTACGCCCAGATTATCAAGTTAGCGCAATACCTCACGAGTCTGACGGCCCAACAAAACGTGTGGCTTGAAGTTGGCAAGGCGCTGCTAAGTTTTTTCAACGTTGACCTGTGCGCCTTTGGCGAGCGCCACCTCGACGGTACCATCGAGGTGCGCTATTGGGCCACGGCGGATGCACACCGCCCCGATGGCAGCGCGCAGGACGGCGCACCGCCCCAACTGGCAATATTGAGCTTGGGCGAGAGCGAAACCGCCATCCACGAGCTGATTGCGGAAACCCTGGAAAGTGGCTTTCTCGCCCAACAGCTTTTTTTTACCCCGACGCCGCTCTCACTCGCGTTGCTGCCCATCACCCACGAGCATCAGGTGATTGCGGTGATGCTGATCGGCCATCATTTGCCCGAGGCGATTCCGAACGAGCTGCTCAATGTCTATCTGGCGGTGGCCGGGCTGGTGGGCACCACCGCCACGCGCATCGCTTCCGAGCAGGAGCTGCGGCAGCATCGCCAGCATCTTGCGGAGCTGGTCGATGAGCGCACTATGGCCTTAACCACGGCCAACCAACAGCTTCAGCAGGAGATCGTTACGCGCACGCGCACCGAGGCGATCCTGGCGGCGCGTTTGCGGCTGATGACCTTTGCTCGCACGCACACCCTGCCGAATCTCCTGCGGGCCACGATTGACGAGGCCAGAGCGCTCACCGAGAGTCAGATCGGCTTCTGCCATTTTCTGCAACCGGATCAGAACACACCGTTGGTGCAGCACTGGTCTACCAACACGGTGCAGCACAAAGGCACCGCAGATATGACCAGCGCGCAGCACACAGTGGATCAGGGCGGAAGCTGGGGCGAGTGCATTCACCTCCGGCGTCCCATCATCCACAACGACCATGACTCGCGCCCACACCGGAAGGAGCGACCGCCGGGACACGCGAACCTGCGGCGCGAACTCGTGGTGCCGGTGCTGCGCGGCAGCCAGGTTGTGGCGGTGCTTGGCGTGGGGAATAAACCGACCGATTACACCCCCGAGGATGTCAAGACCATCGCCGCCCTCGCCGACTTCGCCTGGGATATTGTCGAGAACAAGCGCGTCGAAGAGGCGCTTCAGCAGCAAGCGATCACCGACGAACTCACCGGGGTCACGAACCGGCGTCATTTTTTGGCGATGGCCGCGCAGGAGCTGAAACGCGTGGTGCGGCTCCGGCACGCGCTCTCGATTGCGCTGATTGATCTGGATCATTTCAAGTTAATCAACGACACCCATGGGCATGCCGGGGGCGATCAGGCGCTCAAAATCTTCACCCAAATCTGCCAGCAGCATATTCGCGAGATCGACCTGCTCGCCCGGTTTGGCGGCGACGAGTTTATCTTGCTCTTGCCCGTCACCACCGGCGAACAGGCGCGTACCGTGCTCGAGCGTGTCCGTCAGGCGCTGATCGTCCAGCGGCCTACGTTCCACGGCGGGCCGGTCACCCTCACCATCAGTGTGGGCATCGCCGCCTGTGATGCAGGCGAGGCCCAGTCGCTGGAGACGCTGCTCGGGCGGGCGGATCAGGCGCTGTATCACGCCAAGAAGGCCGGGCGTAATCGCGTCAGCGTCGATCACACGCTCCCGGCTCCGTGACCGCTACGGCGGTGGCGCGGTGGCGCGTGCGCCATGGCCCGGTGGCGGAAGCCACGGGCGACGCGGTGCGAAGGCCGCCTGCGCGGCCTGGATAGCCGGCGAAGGCAGGCTTCGCCGCTACAGAGCCGGGGACGTTAGTCCCCCGGTTGCACAACCCGGATGGGATTGCGCTAACGCTTCTTTTGTCGCCTAGCGCTTGCCCGCCACAAACGCGGCCCCTTTGCCCAGACGCACGTTCACCGGCGTCCCGGCGGCGCAGAGTGGGCACGCCTCGGGCGCGAAGCTCTCCAGCGGCACCTCGGCGAGACAGTAGAGCGCAGGTGCGCCGGTTTGTGCGGCGGTGATGCCGCCCCGATTACACAGGGCACCGACGCCGACGACCTCGCCCCCGGCGGCACGCACCGCTTCGACCACTTGGCGCACCGAGCTGCCCGTGGTGAGAATGTCTTCGACCACCAGCACCCGGCTGCTGGCGACCAGGGCATCGTAGCCGCGCCGGAAGACGCGCCGCTTCGACTCGCCGGTCTGCTCTTCCTCAGCGTAGACGGCGAGAATCGCACGGCCCGTCAGCACACGTAGGTGGTGGGCCGTCCACTGGGCCATAATGACGCCGCCCACCGTTGGCCCGGCGACCACCTCGACCCCTTCAGCGGCGAACTGCTGCGCGATGCGGGCGCAGACTGCGCTGGTCGCGTCAGTGTGCGGATAGAGCGCGTCTTTATTCACGTAACTGCTGCCGTGGCGACCCGAGGTGTAGACGAGGTGGTCGTTGGTGATCAGGGCACCGACACGGGCAAGCGTAGCAAGGACATCTATGTCCATTGGGAAACTCCTCGGTTGAAACGTGCCTAAGGGTACCATACCGTGCAGGCAACCGAACAATGCTAAAATAGGCTTCTTCGGCGCTAGGGCAACATACGCTCATACCTTTTGATGTCTCTTTTTATGAAGGGACCGCCCCACTCGGCTGGCATGCAACCATTTTCCGCCCCACGACAGCGCACCGTTCACCTGCTTCCAGCGCCACTGGTCTGGCTGCTGGCTCGTTTTATGCTTGGGCTGGCGCTGCTCTCGTTTGGGCTGATCTGGAACGATGAGCAGGCGTATTTCACATTGTGCGCGTACGCGAGCCACCGCAGGCAACCTGCAACGAGACCCGCCAACTGTGGTACACTAGCGTTGCGAAGCAGAACAAATGGGCCGAAGGGGTGCGTTCGATGAAGCAGCGTGATACGCGAAATCCTCCGCTCTTTGCGGTCAGTCAGCGTACTGGGGGGGATGAAACAGTGCAATTAGACGCGAGCCAGCTCGTAGCGCGCTTTGAACAATGGAAAACGATCAATCGGCTGTCTTCGCTGCGTCGCGCAATTGCAGATTTTAAGCGCGAGATTCACCATCGCACCCAATTAAACGGCGCAGATAGTACTTATGTGCGATTTAATTGCGTTCATCTTGTGAACGAACTTGATCAGATTGCGTCATCGCTCACCTTGGAACGGGCGTTGTATTATGTAGATCGGCTGATCAAAGGAGTTTCAGAAGTTCGCACCGGCGCAATCAATGACATCAACCTGAATCGCTGGAAAGAATACGATGCTATTCAGACCGATAGCTTATGGCTCATTGATCGACGTGATGGTTCCGGCGTGCATACCGCAGACTATTGGGGGAATTTTGTCCCGCAAATACCTTATCAGATGATGATGCGGTATACCAAAAAGGGAGAATGGGTTCTTGACACCTTTAACGGATCAGGTACCACCCTCATCGAAGGTCAACGCCTAGGCAGAAACACGATTGGCATTGAGTTGCAACATCGGATGGTCGATCACGCCAAAAAACTCGTTGCAGCCGAGCCGAATACCCATGAGGTGATGGTTGATGTGGTGCAGGGAGACAGCGCACGGATTGATTACAAGGCGTTACTTGCCGAGTACGGTCAGCAATCAGTGCAATTAGTCATCATGCATCCGCCCTATTTTGACATCATCAAGTTTAGCGATGATACCAGCGATCTCTCGAATGCACCATCCGTCGAGAATTTCCTAGAAATGATGGGCGCTATTGTCGATAATGCAGCACAAGTCCTTGATAAAGGTCGCTACCTTGTGGTGGTCATCGGCGACAAGTATGCGAAGGGCGAGTGGATCCCGTTAGGATTTCAGACCATGAGTGAAGTGATGAAGCGAGGATTCTCGCTCAAGAGCCTCGTGGTGAAAAATTTCGAGGACACATCGGGGAAGCGTACTCAGAGGGAGCTTTGGCGGTATCGGGCACTGGTTGGAGGATTTTACATTTTCAAACATGAGTACATTTTCTTATTTAAGAAGCAATAACCTTGCCGTTCGCTTATCTGCTGCGCGGCGTAACCGCATCAGTGCCAAATCATATCTGGGGATGTCACATCACATCCATGATGCCGTGGGGCAAGCGCTGACCGTCGCCAGGCCGCAGATCGGGAATACCGACCAGGGCAGTTCGTTCACCAGCCCGCAGCGCACCACGATCATCGCGGAGACCGGCGCGCAGCGCTGCTTGACGAAGCGTTGGTAGGCGAGTAGGATGGCGGTGCCAGAAAGTGCGCTCGGTGGGCAAGCACGTACAACCACTGCGGCGGCGAGCGCGCTTTGGGTGCGGAACCGCGACTAGTGGGCATGGCGTACAAGGGCATAAATCGGCGCGCCGGAGTGGCGAAATGGCAGACGCTGCGGTCTTAAAAACCGCTGGGGGCAACCCCGTACGGGTTCGAATCCCGTCTTCGGCACCAGCCCTTCCTATAGTGGACCCAAGAAACTGCACAGTCAGAGGGGCCAGGGTTCGGTAGAATAGGTCTATGAAAAAGTCTTACACTGCCACCTTCAAGGCCCAGGCCGTGTGGGAGATCTTTAAGGAAACCAAGACCCTCAACCAGCTCGCGTCGGAGTACGGGGTGGCCGCCACGGTGTTGCG
>CAIWXH010000028.1 GCA_903916565.1 uncultured Oscillochloris sp.
GGGTGTGTTCGACAAGCTGCATGGAAGGGGTCTTCAAACAGATGTACGCATAGGCACAGTATACCAGGAATGGCGCTTTTCCGCAATAGGACGCGATAAAACGCTATGAAACGTAATGGTTCTTATGAACGCAAACAATACTCCCTCCCGCGCTATCTGTCAGGGTGACAATGCAGCCCAACCACACTCCGCAACGGGGCGCGCAATCGGGCGACCGGCGGAGGGGCTGCGTACGGGGAAGGATGACGGAGTACAGAACCACGCGAAGGTAGGCCCCTCACAGCGCTAGTATACGCCGTGAGCGGGCGTACGAGGGAGAAAGGAGCGTCACGCGGCGGGAAGATTGCAGCACGGCCCCGCTGAACATCTGGTGTCAGCGTGACCCATTGCCCCTCCCGGCTTCACCCGCATCCGTCACCGCTCCTGACGCTTCCTCCTCCTCACCGCCCCATGTGGGTGGAGTCCAGGACTCGCTGGAGCCCGTCGAGGATCAGGTTCAAGCCGAACGCGAAGTCTGCAGCCTCATCGTAGCCGGGACTTGCGGCGTGCGTGGTCGCCATTTCGGCGAGATAGGGGAATTGCCCTGTGGGGAGGGCCTGGACGAAGGCTTCAGCCGCATGCACGTCCCCGCCATCGCCGGACGTCATGTTGAGGCTCTGGCGACCGAAGCCGTAGATGTAGCTATCGATGAGCGAGAACGCCCGCGCGGCAAGCTCGACCGTGAACCCCGCCCGCCGCAGCGCCCCAAGCACGGCCTCAAAATAGCGCAGGCGCCCCGGGCCGCCGCTGACGCGCGAATCGATCAGCCGAGCGGCCCAGGGGTGCCGCGTGAACGCCGCACGGGCGGAAGCGGCGCGTGCCCGCATGGCGTTCCGCCAGTCTGCGTCCACCGTCAGGAGTTCGATCTCGTCAATCACCGTGTCCACCATGCCGTCCAAGAGGTCGTCCTTATTGGCGACGTGGTTGTACAGCGACATGGCCTCGATACCGAGCTGCCGCCCCAGCGCACGCATGGATAGCGCCTCGATACCGCTGGTGTCGGCCAAGCTGACCGCGACGCGGAGCACCTTGTCCCGCGTCAGCGGGGTGTCCGCTTTCTCTTTCCTCGGCACGTCCGTATCCGCCTCGCGACCTATTGAAAAACTTACAGTGTAAGTGTATAACTTACAGTGTAAGTGTATCATATTCCCGGCGGTGCCGCAAGCAGGCGGCGGCCGGACACGAAAGGCATGCGCGATGGAACGCACACCCGAACGGCTGCTGGATCACCAGCAGGTAGAGCGCACACCCGGACGGCTGCTGAATCACCAGCAAGTGGGCGGCGTGGCCGCGCTCTATCTGGCGGCAGCCTACCTGGCGGCGATGCCGTATTTTCTCCTGGTGCTCGATTACTCGAGCGTGGTCGATCCCGCAGCGAAACTTGCGCTCCTCGTCGCGCATCAGGGCAGTCTCTACGCCTTCAACATTCTTGCGTATGTACTCTTCGGACTCGTGCTCACGGTTCTGGCCCTCACCCTCTATGATCGGCTCACGGGCGAAACCCCTGCGATGGCGCGGGTGATCGCCGGGTGGGGCATCATCTGGTCCTGCCTCCTGATCGCCAACGGGATGATCGCCAACATGGGTATGGAGTACGTCGTCAACCTTCAGGTGCAGGACCCGACCGGCGCGACTGCTGCGTGGCAGGTGATCGAGTCCATCGTGAACGGTCTGGGCGGCGCGGGCGGTGAAGCGCTCGGTGGGCCCTGGGTGCTGCTGGTGAGCGTGGCCGGTCTGCGCGCGAAGCGGCTGCCAGCGCCGCTGAGTTGGCTCGGGCTGGCGACCGGGATCGCGGGGCTCGCCTCGAACCTTCCGCTGCTCCGTGAAAGCGCGGTCGCGTTCGGGCTCCTGCAAATCGTGTGGTTCGTCTGGCTGGGAATCGTGTTGCTGCACACGAAGCAGCCCGTATAGCAATCCTATATCAGTTGTGAAGCACCGTACCCGTCCAAAACGCCCGCCCGGTGGCTGAAGCCACGGGCTACGGGTGACGAAGGCCGCCTGCGCGGCCTCGCGGAGCCTGCGAAGGCAGGCTTCGCACCTCCAGAGCCGGGGACGTTAGTCCCCCGGATTCAATGACCCGGATAGGATTGCGATAGAAGCAGCGTAGCGTGGCGGAGGCGCCCATGCAGGCCGCCACATGCCGTGGGTCTGCCCTCAGACAAGGTCTCAGGCTGAGCGCAGCAGCCTGCTACACGCTGGCCTGAACGGTAACGCATGGGCGAACCTTGTCTCAGCGGCAACCATGCCAGAGGAAGATCATGCCGCCACCAGTGCGCCAAGCAGAAACGCCAGCAGGCCCAGGGAGCCGCTTAGGTAGAGTCCGCGCATCGCCCTGCGGCCCTCGGCGGGTGTCTGGCTCCGCAGCAGCCGGATCACAAAGAAGCCGATCAGCAGCTCGGTCAGCAGGATTGGGATGCGGTAGGCCAAGCCCAGCGCGCCCCACGGCAGCAGCGTCACGGTACGCCACGGCAAGGGCGGCAAACGGCGCGAGGTGCATCTGCTGCCCCGACTGGACGCCCTGCTGCGGCGCTACCTCACCGAGGTGCGCTGCCCCCACGCGGGAATACCGGCGCGCACCAGCGCCGCTGCGGCCCAGTCGCTCTGGGTGCATCGCACGAACCACGATGGTCGCCCCTGGACGCCCGGCCTGACTCCGCACACCATCCAGCTCTTCGTGCGTGCATGTGCCGAGCGCGAGGCCGAGCAGTGCCGCGCCGCTGCGGCCACCGCCCGGCGGCGTGACCAGCGGATGGCGCGGGAGCGGCTGGCCGAGGAGTTGGCGGGCGTGACGCTGCACACCTTTCGCCACAGCCTGCTCCGCCGCCTGATCGAGCAGGGTGTGGAGCTGCCCGAAGTGCAGGCCATCGCGGGGCACTCGTCCATGCGCGTCACGGGGATGTACCTCACGCCGCACGCGGGCACCCGCCGCAGCGCCATCGAGCGCGGGGCCGATCTGATGCCTAGCTAAAGGCGCATGACGTCACGGCACATCAATTATTAAATTATTTTTACCTTTCGTAATGAAAGGTATCCACTTTGTGATAAAACACGCCCTTGATCGATCACCAGCACTATGCTAGTGTGGCTCCGTACCGTTACTCGTTAGATCTGCTTTTGTTAGTATCAAAATCAGATACCATCTGACGTCCCCGCCCGTCACGCCCCCACTCAATGCCTCTTTGATCTCGACTTGGCCTTCAACCTAGCGGTCGTAGCAAGCTTACCACCGTTCAGCACCCCCAAACCCCTGTGACGCAGGAAGCTATGAATCCTCGACCGCATCACAAAGCCAGCGGCGCTTTTCCCTAACACAACCCCTCAGCGGGGGCGAGCGCCGGATTCTACGCTACGGCCCAGATCATCAGTAGCCAGCAATTCACCCTGCCCTTCACGCTCGCTGACCCCGAAGGCGACCCGGTAAGCAAGGTGGCAGCCCAGTATTCCCTCGATGGTGGCGGAAATTGGCTGACGGCGCTGGCAGCGCAAGGGACGGCGACCACCAAGCTTGCGACCCTGGCTGAACGCTTCCCCGCCGCTTTGGACACGCCACTTCCCATCCCTGACCCTGGATCGCTTACCTCAACCGTAACCATTGCCCCGCCCGCCAACGGTACCGTGGGGTCAATCACCGCTGTTGAAGTTGAACTAACCCTCACCCACCCCGCCGTTGGTGAACTGAGCGCAGATCTGCTTGCGCCCGATGGCACCGTGGTCAGTCTCTTCGCGGGGGTCGGTGGCAGCGGCGCGAACATCACGGGGCTTATCCTCGATGATGCCGCCGCCACGTCGCTAACCACTGGCATAGCTCCTTTCACCGGGCATTTCCGTCCAGCAGGCAGCCTCGCCACATTTGTCGGCAAAAACCCTGTCGGTCAGTGGAGCCTGCGCCTCGCTGACGGCACGCTCGGCAACGCTGGCACGCTGGTTGCCTGGACGCTGCGAATGCAGACCACGGGGGTGCAACATCAGTTCGTCTGGGATACCTTCACCAGTGGGGTTTTTGGGCAGTCTGACAATGTCGTCGTGCGTCTGGTGGCCTACCCCGCGCTTACGACTGGACAGAACGGCGTGCCATGCTTCCAGCGTCCGACCGCGACGGCCACCACTTTCCCCTTCCGCGTGCGTGGCACCCAGGTGCGCGTCGTGGACGCCCAAAACACGCCCCAAGCCGACGCGCTGGTTTTTCGCCTGAATCCGACGTTGGCGCGTGAGCAACAACTCTTTGCGCCCTCAACTACGGCCCCGGCCTACACGACCAATCCCCTTGGCTACCTGCCCGGACGCGGTGAACTGACCCCCGGCGATGCACTGATTGCCTTAGCCCCGGTTGTCCTGCCTGGCCCCTACGCCAATGTCTACTCGCCGACCGTGCGCCTCTATGCAACCAACATCGTCCCGACGAGCGCCGGGGTCAGCGGTACGCCAGTCGTGAGTTCCGGGGTGCAGACGGTGACGGTTGGCCTTATCCATCCGCTTGCGCTCTTTGACCTCAGCATCGCCCTGGAATGGGATGCGCGCTATGATGCGCGCTTCATGGCCCAGATCCAGACTGATCTGGCCCGCACCTCCGAGTTGCTCTTCCAGTCTAGCCACGGTCAGGCGGCCCTGGGGAACTTGACGCTTTATCACGACCGGGAGAACTGGGATAGCGCCGACATCCGCATTTATGCCTCTAACCGGGTGCGACCCTCGGCGCTGATTGGTGGCGTGGCCGGACTAGACCTCACCGACCCAGCTTCGAGCCAAGTGGTCTATGGGCCTGGGCAAGTGCGGATGGGTGCGATCTGGAACCGCTTTGGCAGTGCGAATAGCAACTTGAGCGAAGATTGGCCGCGCACCCTGGTGCATGAACTGAGCCATTACCTGTTCTTCCTCGAAGACAACTACCTCGGCCTCAAGGCCGGCCAGATTGTGCCGGTCAAC
>CAIWXH010000029.1 GCA_903916565.1 uncultured Oscillochloris sp.
AAGCCAAGGTTCAGGGTTCAGGAGTCAGGGGTCAGGGGTCAGGCGTACCCCGCCACAGCGATGCCTTGCGGCTTTGCGACTTTGCGGCTTTGCGTGAGATCGCTCCGACTTTGGGTGTGCTTGTCCTGACACCTGACCCCTGACCCCTGAACCCTTAGTGGCTACTATACGTTGCGAGGATGCCGCCCGCCTCGATGGTGGTACCGACTTGGGCGCGCACCTCACCGAGGGTGCCGGCGTGCGGCGCGGTGATCTCATTCTCCATCTTCATCGCCTCGATGATAAAGAGGATCTGGCCCGCCTCGACCTGCTGGCCGGGCTCGGCGCGCACGGCGGCGATGCGCCCTTGGATGGGGCTGAGGACGCCATCGACCTTCGGGCCGAGGGCGGTCTTCTTTGTGTTGGTGGTACGCTTGGTGTTGCCGCCCGCTGCCTTCGCTGGGGTGGCACCCACGGCGACGGCGGGCGCCGCGCCGAAGACCTTGACCCCAAAGCGGCGGCTGTTGACCTCGACGGTGAACAGGCGCGGCTCCCCGGTTTCCACAAGATCGGCTGGCTCGGGCGCAGGCGGCGCGAAGGCGCGGGCCTGCTCAACCAGCTCGGGGTGCTGGCCGATAAAGTTCACGCTGACTTCGCCGTGGGCGAAACCGGGGTGCGCCAGGGCGGCGCGGTGGAAGGGAATGGTCGTAATCACGCCGCCAATCTCGTAATCGGCCAAGGCGCGCTGCGCCCGCGCAATCGCCTCGGGGCGACTCTCAGCCCAGACGACCAGCTTCGACAGCAGCGAGTCGTAGAACTGGGGGATGGCGTAGTCGGCGCGCACGCCGCTGTCTACGCGCACACCCAGGCCCGCCGGTTCGCGGTAACTGGTGATGGTGCCAAGGGCGGGGCGAAAGTTGTGCAGCGGATCTTCGGCGTTAATGCGACACTCAATCGCGTGACCACGCGGCGTCAGCTCGGCCTGCCGCAGCCACAGCGGCTCGCCTTGCGCGATGCGAAGCTGGGCCTTCACCAAGTCAATGCCGTAGACCGCCTCGGTGACGGTGTGTTCGACCTGGATGCGCGTGTTCATCTCAAGGAAATAGAAGTGGCCCGCCTCGAAGAGAAATTCGAGCGTACCCGCGCCGACGTAGCCGACCGACTGCGCGAGGCGCACGGCGCACAAGCCCATCTCGGCACGCAGCGCAGGCGTCAGCGCGGGCGAGGGTGCCTCTTCAATTAGCTTCTGATGACGGCGCTGGATCGAGCAGTCGCGCTCGCCGAGATGCACTACCGTGCCGTGGGTGTCGGCGAGGATCTGAATTTCGATATGGCGTGGGTTGGAGAGATACTTCTCGACGTAGAGTGCGCCATTCTTGAAGGCCACCTCGGCCTCACGGCGAGCGCTGGCGAAAGCGTCGGCGATCTCGTCGGGCGCACGGACGACGCGCAGCCCACGGCCACCGCCGCCGCCGACGGCCTTGATCGCGATGGGGTAGCCGAACTCGTCGCCCAGGCGGCGGATCTCGGCCAAGTCGTCGATAGCCTCAAGCGTGCCAGGGACGAGCGGCACCTTGGCATTGGTCGCCTCGCGGCGGGCAGCGGTCTTGCCGCCCATACGCTCCATGGCCTCGGGGGGCGGGCCGACAAAGACCATGCCAGCGGCGGCGACGGCGCGGGCGAAATCGGCGTTTTCGGCGAGGAAGCCGTAGCCGGGGTGAACGGCTCCGGCGCCGGCCTGCTGCGCCACCTCGATAATGCGGGGAATGTTCAGGTAGCTCTCGGAGGAAGGGGCGGGGCCAAGCAGATAGGCGGCGTCGGCGTAGCCCACATGGGGCGCATCGCGGTCGGCCTCGGAGTAGACGGCGACCGAGCGGAGGCCAAGCTCGCGGCAGGCGCGGATCACGCGCAGGGCGATCTCGCCACGGTTGGCAATCAAGACAGTGTCAAACATAGACGACCATTGACTGTACGGGAGGCTTTCCCGAGGGGCGGCGCGGCGACGACGCCGGGCCAATTGTAGCATACCCACGCCCGTTACAAGGCGCGGCGGGCGGGCTGCGTCACCGTCGCCTGTTGCCCACCTGCCCGGTGGCTTCAGAATGCGGTTGTGGAACGCAGTGCGTAGTGCCCGCTGAATCCAGATGAAGGGGCGCGGGTAAAGCTGGTATACTACCCGTGAGCGACCGACACGAACGCGGTTTCGTCGTCGCGGTGCGTTATCTGGCGTTCTACAGGTTTACGTTCTGCACTTTTTATAGCTTATGCGTGTGCTCATCACCGGATCCAGCGGCCAGATCGGTACGAACCTCGCCCTCCGTCTGTTGGCAGAGGGCCATACGGTCTTTGGGATTGACCGCCGGGTCAATACCTGGACGAACGCCTTCCCCACGCTGTTGCAAGACCTTGCCGTCCCGCAACACGAGTTTCGCGGCGGGATTGGTGGTGCGCCCTACCCCCCCTCCGATATCGTCGTCCACCTTGCCGCCAACGCCAAGGTCTACGAGTTGGTCGAGCAACCCCACCGCGCCCTTGAGAATATCAACATTACCTTCAATGTGCTTGAGTTCTGCCGTGCCCAGAACTTGCCCATTGTCTTCTCTTCTTCTCGTGAGGTTTATGGCGATATTAAGCGCTATTTCACTGATGAAAACAGCGCCGACTTCAGCTATACCGAAAGTCCCTACTCGGCCTCAAAGATCTCTGGTGAGGCGTTGATCTACGCCTACGCCCGCTGTTACGGTCTCCCCTACCTCGTCTTTCGCTTCTCGAATGTCTACGGGCGCTACGATAATGATATTGAGCGGATGGAGCGGGTCATTCCGCTCTTCGTTCGCGAGATTGCCGCTGGACGCCCCGTGACGGTCTATGGTCGTGAGAAGGTACTCGATTTCACCTATGTTGACGACTGTGTTGACGGGATTGTGCGCGGGATTACGCGCCTGCTGGCTGGTGAAACGACGAACCACACGATCAACCTAGCCTGCGGTGAGGGCAATTCCCTGGTACGCATGGCCGAGTTGGTGGCCGAAGCCTTGGGGCAGCGCCCCGAGATTATCGTGGCCCCCGCCAAGCGCATTGGCGAGGTCAGCTACTACGTGGCCGATATTTCGCTGGCCCGCGAGCTGCTCGGCTACACCCCCAGCGTCTCACTCGACGAGGGGATTAAACGCGCCGTGGCCTGGTCGCGCCACAAGGGGGACTGACGATGACGGAGCGACCGCAGACTCGTCGGCGTGAGCGCCGCCCCCGCGAGGGCCAGGCTCCGGCGGCGCAGCGCCTCTCGGTCGCTGCCGAGACTGCCGCTGCCCAGGTCACGAGTCTGCTCAAGCTCTCGTCCTACCTTGTCTCGGTCCTCGACCCGCACGAGATTCTGTCGAGCTTGGTGCCGCGTCTCGTTGAAGCCTTGCCCTCGGTGCAGGCGGGCATCCTGTGGCTCGACCATCAGGGGCGTCTGCGCCCAACGGCCACCTTTGGGCTGGCCCTCGACCGCGCTACCGAGCATGGGCTGATGACCTGCCAGATTCGCTCTGGCGAGGGTTTTGCTGGCTTGGCGCTCCAGCGTGGCGAGCCGCAGTTTGTCGAGACGCCTCTGGGCTATCGCGCTACCGCCGACATGATCGGCCCCGCGAACGACTCGCTCTTCCAGCAGATCAGCGAACAGTTGCCCCGTCGCCTCACGGCGGCGGCGGTGCCGCTGCGCGTTGGGGCCGAGATGATCGGCGTGATCGAGCTGATCAACCTGGGCGACCGCGACCTTGTCCCGGATTGGCGCCCGCTTGAGCGGGCCGACATCCCGATGTTCCAGACCTTCGCCAACCTTGCGGCTTCGGCGCTGAAGAACGCCCAACTGTACGCCGAGGCCCAGCGGAACGAACGGCGCCTCAAGGCGTTTGACGCGGTGGTTACCGCCATCCAGACCGCGACGGATCTGCCCGACTTGGTGCGTAGCGTCCTCGATGTGGTGCTTGAGCTGCTGCCCGCCTCGGCAGGCGCGCTGCTGCTGCTCAACCCGGTTGCCGACCAGCTTGAGCTTGCGGCCCATCAGCGCCTCCCCAATGACTGCGCCGAGTTCCTCGCCTGTGTGCGGGTCGCCGACGCCCCCTGCGCCGAGGTGGTTCATTTCGGCCAGCCGATGCAGCGCCCGCTGCTTGAGGAGCGCGGCGAGGGGCCGTTGCTGGCCGCCGGGATGGCCGCCTGTGCCTACTTCCCGCTGCTGGCGGGCGGCAGCGTGGCGGGCGTCTTGGCGCTTTTTGGTGCGCCAGACCTAACGATGCTCAGCGATAAAGATCTGCTGATGCCGATCTGCAATCAGGTGGGCTTTGCGATTGCGAACGTGCGCCTGTATGCCGACAGCACCAGCGAGCGCCGGAAGCTCAATACGGTCGTCACCTCCATCGCCGAGGGCGTCGTGCTCTGCGATGGGCTGGGGCGGCTGACCTTGGCCAACGAGGCCGCGCTGGCGCTGCTTGGCCTCGACTCGCTGCCCTTCGAGCAGCCCCTGGCCGAGATGCCCGATTTCTACCGTATGCGCGATCTCGATGGTAGCCCCGTCGGCGTTGAGGCAATGCCCTTCACGCGGGCGCTCGCTGGCGAGGTCTTTCAGGATTATCGGCTGGTGCTGCGCGGCGCGAGTGGCGACGAGACGGTGATGAGCTTCAGCGGTGCCCCGGCCCACACCGACGATGGCACGATTGAAGGTGCCGTGGTGGTCTTCCGCGATATTACGGCGAACCAAAAGCTTGAGCGGGCCAAGGACGAGTTTCTGGCCGTGGCGGCCCACGAGCTTCGCAGCCCCCTGGCGGCAGTGCGCTCGTACGCCGACCTGCTGCTGCGCCGCGAGCAGCAGCGCACCGAAACTGACCCCCGCGACCTCCACGGTCTCACTATTTTGAGCCAGCAGGTTTCGCACATGCTGCGGATGGTCGATAACCTACTCGATGTCTCGCGCATTGACGCGGGCCAACTCGACCTCCAGCTTCAGCGCACCAACCTGATCACGCTTGCCGCGCAGGTGCTTGACCAGCAGCGCCCTGCGGCGGGCGCGCATAAGCTGGTGCTTGAGACTGACGAGGAGGCGATAACCGTCGCGTGCGATCCGCTCCGCATTCGCCAGGTGCTCACCAACCTGATCAGCAACGCGATCAAATACAGCCCCGCTGAAGGCGCAATCACGCTGCGCCTGCGCCACGTCGCAGGCAGTTCACCCGAAGCGGCTGCGTGGGCGCTCACCTGGCCCGCCGCCGTGGTCTCCGTCACCGATGAGGGCGGCGGCATCCCGCCCGAGCAACAGTCCCGCCTCTTTCAGCGCTACTACCGGGCGCGCAACAGTCGCGCCGAAGGGCTCGGCCTGGGCCTCTACCTGAGCCGCCAGTTTGTGCAGATGCACGGCGGCACGATCTGGGTCGCGAGCGTCGAGGGCGTGGGCAGCACATTTGCCTTTGCCCTGCCCCTCAGTGGCGAGGAGTTGCGGGACGAGGAGTCGTAGAGCGAGCTATGCGTTTCAAGCCTGAGATTCAGAACCTGCCGCCCTACAAGCCGGCCAAACTTATCACCGGCCCCACCGCCGACCTCGTCAAACTTTCGTCAAATGAAAATCCCCTGGGGCCGTCGCCGAAGGCGCTGGCGGCACTCCAGACGGCGATCAGCCAAGCGCATCGCTACCCCGACTCGGCCAGCGTGGCCCTGCGGCAGGCGCTCGCCGCGCACGCCGAACTGGCACTCGACAACGTGATCTGCGGCAACGGCTCGGACGAGTTGGTGCTGCTAATCTGTCTGGCCTTCCTCGGCGCGGGCGACGAGGCGGTGATGGCTGACGGGACGTTTATCAGCTACAAGCTGCGGACGCTTGAGCTTGGCGCACGCCCGGTGCGCGTGCCGCTGCGCGACTACGCCCACGACCTCGCGGCGATGGCGGCGGCGATTACGCCGCGCACGCGGGTGGTCTTCATCTGCAACCCGAACAATCCCACCGGCACCGCCAACGGCACCGCCGAGGTCGAGGCGTTCCTGGCCCGCGTGCCCGACGATGTGCTGGTGGTGCTGGACGAGGCTTATGTCGAGTTCGCCACCCGGCCCGATTATCCTGACTTGTTGCCGGCGATTCGTGCAGGGTGCCCAAACTTGCTGCTGCTGCGAACCTTCGCCAAGATTTACGGGCTGGCGGGGCTGCGCCTGGGCTACGCCTACGGTGCGCCAGCGCTGATTACCTACCTGGATCAGGCCCGCCCGACCTTCAATGTCAACCTGCTGGCCCAAGTGGCCGGGGTCGCCGCGATCACGGATGGCGAACACGTCGCCCGCAGCCGCGCCCACGCCGATGCCAGCCGGGTCTTCTTTTTGGCGCAACTGCGTGCGCTGGGCCTTGCGCCGATCCCAAGCGAGACGAACTTTGTGGCGGTGGCGGTCGGCGATGACGACGCAGTGAGCGACGGGCTGCGGGCACGCGGCTTCACGGTGACGCCCCTGGCTGGCTGGGGGCTGCCGGGGCTGATCCGCATCAGCTTCGGCACGGTCGCGCAGAACGCGGGCTTCATTGCGGCGCTACAGGCCGTGCTGAACGGCTGAAGTGATCAGGTGTCAGGGGGCAGGGGGCAGCCGGAGCGCATTAGGAAGCCATGTAGGTGCCCAAAAACGCAATACCGCCGAAGGTACGAGGTCACCTGCCATCGCCCGCCGGGGGACTGAAGTCCCCGGCTACGTGTACGAAGGCCGCCTGCGCGGCCTCAACAAGCCTGCGAAGGCAGGCTTCGTAGCCACAAGAGCCGGGGACTTCAGTCCCCCGGCGGCGACTTTGCAACCGCCATGGCGTTGGAGGTACCTGCGTTGACTTGCCCAAGCTGTGGCACGCCGTTCACGGAAGGCACCCGCTTCTGCCCCGTGTGCGGGACGCAACTAATTGGGTCGCCGCCCGTAGCCTCTCCGCCAGCGGCCCCGTCGCGCTCATGCTGGCGCATCCTCTGGTGGATTCTTGGGGGGGTGGGCTGCCTTGTGGTGCTGCTGGTGGGTGCCGTTGTGCTGATTGGCATCCTCACGCTGTTGGGGCAGAAGGCTTCGACTATTGACACCCCAGCCCGCCCCACAAGCGTTAGCGAGGGCAGCGTGTCTGACAATTCGCCCGTGGCGGGCGGCGAGGTGCTGGTCGCTGACGACTTTAGCAGCGCCAGCACCAGCGATCTTGATGTCTCCGAGGATAAAACTTCGCGCTTGGCCTACGAGGGCGGTGCGTATGTGATTGAACTCAAGCGCCCCCAGGCCATCGCCTGGTCACTCGTTGATGGCTCCTACAAAGATGTCAGTGTAGAGGTTGACGCCGTGATGCTGCCCGGCTCCGACAATGTGGCGGCGGGGCTGATCTTCCAATACCGGGCCAACTACGACTTCTATCTTTACAGCGTCACGAACGATGGCTACTATACGCTCAAAAGTATGAAGGACGGCGCGTGGTTTCCCCTGATCGACGCGACCCAGTCTGATAAAATTCGCGCTGGCCGCAACACCCTGCGGGTCGAGACGCACGGCGACCGTATCGCGCTCTACGTCAACGGTGCCCTGCTAGAAGAGACAACCGATGGCGCGCTCGGCGCGGGCCGGGTCGGTCTGGCGGCGAGTACCTTCATAAATGGCACGGGCGCGATCAGCTTCGATAATCTGCTAATTAAACGGCGTTGACCTTGTTCGGCCAAGTTTGGGAGCGGCACCATGACCCTTTGCGTCATCCTTAATCCGGCGGCGGGGCGCGGCGCGGCGGGGCGGCAGCGCGGCGCGCTTGAGGCCGCCCTGCGCGCCTCCGGCCTCGACTTCACCCTGGTCACCACCCACAGTCGCGGCGACGCCACCGAACTGGCCTGCCAGGCGATTGAGCGCGGCTGCACCTGCGTGGCGGCGGTCGGTGGCGACGGCACCATCAATGAGGTGGTCAACGGTATCTTTAGCAGCCGGGAGCGCGGCGTCGGTGAGGCGTCGCTCGCCATTATCCCGCTCGGCACGTGCTCTGACTTTATCAAGGCGCTAGATCATTTTGACGCTAACGACCTGGATGGTGCCATCCAACGCCTTGTCGTCGGGGCGACCCGTCCGGTCGATGTGGGCCAAGTCACGGTTACGACCGGCAGCCAGACGGTGCGACGGGTCTTCATCAACGGCCTTGGCGCAGGGATGGACGCCCAGGTCGCGGTCGAGGTGGGCAAGCAGCATTGGCTGACGGGGTTGCCCGCCTATATCGCTGGTTCACTCCGCGCCCTGATCACCTACAAATCTGGCGTGATGACCGTGCGCTACGACGGCCACGAGTTGCGCCGACGCCTCTACTTCGCCACCCTCGGCAACGGACGCTTCCAAGGCGGCGGCTTTATGCTCACCCCGGCGGGCAAGATTGACGACGGCCTGCTCGACCTGTGCGCGATCCAGCGCCTGCGCCCCGACCAGGTGCTGCGCTATTACGCGAAATTGCTCGACGGCACCCACATTGGCCTGCGCGTGGTCACGATGGCCCAGGCCCGCCAGATTGAGATTAGCTCGCCAGTGCCCTTCCCAGTCGCCACCGACGGCGAGGTGATCGCCACTGACGCCACCCGCGTCGTGGTTGAAACCATGCCGGGGGCGATCCGGCTGGTGGTGTGAGGCGGTGTGCGCTGGGGAGGTGGGGAGGTGTTGAGGTGGGGATGTGGGGAGGTGTTGAGGTGGGGAGGTGGGGAGGTGAATGTGCCATCTCAACATCTCAACATCTCAACATCTCAACATCTCTACACCTCCGCAGGCTGTTCAGGGGTACGGGCCAGTTCGTGCGTCAGCGCAAGGCGGGCGAAAAGCTCACGGGCCTGACGCCACAGCTTGTGACCACGGGCGTGATCGCCGCTGCGTAGCTCGTGGCGTGCCCAGGCGCGCAGCGTGCGCGCCTGATCGCCAACGGCCCCGGCCTCCGCAAAGCTGCGGGCGCTCTCCTCGAAGCAGGGGCGGGCGCCCTGCGAGTCGTGCATGGCACCGATGGCGCAGCCAAGGGCGCGACAGGCGGCGGCCACCTCGCGTGGCCCCTCGGTGGCGCGGGCGGTGTCGAGCGCCTGCTGCGCCGCCTCGACGGCCTCGGTCACGCGGCCCTGGCCCAGACATGCCTCGGAGAGCGCACAGTAAAATTCGGCGTAGGCGGTGATGCGGCTGGCCTGGCAGAGCGTGATCCCGCGTCGGGCCTCGGCCTCGGCGACCACATAATCGCCCAGGCCGTTGAGCGTGACCGCCAGATTGGTCAAGAGAAAAATCTCGTGGAGCCGCGCCCGGCTCATGTGGGCGACGCGCAGCCCTTCGCGCAGAAAGTCGAGGGCCGCCGCATAGTCGCCCTGGACGTTGGCGACATAGCCCAGATTATCGAGCAGGCTGGCGATGCGCGGCAGGTTTGCCACCTCACGGTTGTAATTGAGGGCGTCCTGAAGGCTCTCGCGGGCGGCGCTGTAATCGTCGAGTTGCTCGTAGGCCAGACCAATCACACCCTTGCAGTGCGCGACGATGTCGGGGTTGTCTTCTCGGGTGAGGATCGCAAGCGCACGGTGCCCCGCCTCAAGCGCCACGTGCGGATGATCGGCGCGCAGCTCGGCCCAGGCGATATGGTGCAGCGCCAGGGCCATCTGGTGCGAATCATCGGCGGCCTCGGCCAGCGCAACCGCACGGCGGGCACTCGTCTCGGCGCCTTCGTAGTCCAGATTGTAGTCGCGCACATTCGCCAGCCCGTTCCACGCCCGTGCGGCAGCCCGCAGGTCGCGGGTCTGCTCGGCGAGTGCGGCCATCTGGGTGTAGCTGGCAACCGCATCGTTCAGGCGCGCAATCGCCGTCTGCGTCTCCGCCAGCCCCTCGTAGCAGGCGATGCGGTCGGGCGCAGCCAGCTCAGTCTGCGGCAGCAGCTCCATAGCGCCGCGAAAATGGGCGAGCGCCGCCTCGACGGCGTACGTCTCGCGGGCGTGGTTCCCGGCCACCACCGCCCAGCGCGCCGCCTCGTGCGCGTCGTCACCCAACTGGTAGTGTTCGGCGATCAGGCCCGCGTAGGCGGGCGCCCGCTCGGCGCAATGGGTGACTAGCCACGCGGCCACCCGCTGGTGGTAGACCTGGCGCGTCGCGGGGGGCAGCACCTCGTAGGCCACTTCGTGCAGCGGCTCGTAGCGAAAGGCGTACTCGTGCTGTCCGGGAAAGCGCGACTCGGCGCGGCGAACGATGAAATCCTTCCGCTCAAGGCTGGCAAGCACGGTATCGTTGGCGATAATGGGCTCGGTCGCGCCATACGCACGGCTGATGGGATTCATCTGGAAGGCCGCATCGGCCCAAAAGAAGCGTCCGACGACGGCAGCGCACAAGAGGAAATCGCGCTCGGCGAAGCTCAGCGCCTGGATACGGGCGCGCAGCAGGTCGGCGAGCGAACTGGGGAGGCGCAGGCGGGCGAGGCGCCCTGGGCGAATCTGCCAGGTCGCAGCGCCGGGGATAATCACCCCGTCGGCGACCAGCATCTTGATCAGTTCCTCGATATAGAAGGGATTGCCGCCCGCCCGATGGACGATCAGCGCCCGGAGATCAGCGGGGAGCTTACCAGCCTTACGCAGGATCTCGCCCACCAGCCCGCGTGCGGCGTGTTCGTCGAGCGGGACAAGGTCGAGCCGCTCGCCACACCAGTCGGGGCGGCGCTCGTAGAGCCGCGCCTGGGCCAGACAGACGATCAGCATGTTCAGCGCCCGCCCCTCGCCCATGACATGGACGATCACGTCGAGCGAACTGCGGTCGGCATAGTGGAAGTCGTCGAGGATCAGGACCAGGGGCGTCTGGGCGGTGACGACAGCGACACACTGGGCGATGTAGTGCAAGGCCCGGTCGCGGAGCTGGCGCGGCTCGGCGAGCAAGCCGCGCAGATGCGGGCTGTCAGCGAAATCATAGCCGGCGAACTGGCCGATAATGTGCGCCTGCTCGACACTATCGCCGCCGAGCATAGCGTGGACAGCCGTCTCGATACGGGCGCGCACCACGGCGAGTTGGTCGCCTTCGCTGAGGCGAAAGAGCGCCCCAATCAGCAAGCGCAGCAGGCTATACGGCTGGGCCGTACTTTGCTGGTCAGTCCGTAGGCTCACGACCGTGACGCCGTCGGGCAGACGCGCCACGACATGGCGCAACTCGTCGGCTAGGCGCGACTTGCCGATCCCGGCGGCCCCGACCACCGTGATCAGGCGCGTTTCGCCCGACTCGATGACCGCATAGAGGTCGTGCAGCAAGCGCTGGAGCTCATGGTCGCGCCCGATCATGGGTGCGCTGAGCCGGGGCACCTCGACCGGCGCGGCGGGTAGCGGGGCGCTTAGGCCACCTGGACGGGCGGTGCTGTGGGCGTGGTCGGCGACGGGCAATGACGACTTTTTCATATAGGCTGAAATGAAAAAAGGGCTGGCGCTGCCCTATTGATGGCGTGACAACCTCGTCCACGCACCCCGCCGTGACTCCATGCTCCGTGCAAAGTATACCATAGCCGCGACCTTTTGCACAGATTTCGGCAATAGAATGTCAAGATTGTAAACCACGGAAGGTCGATCAGCGCGGGGGAGTTTTCAGGCAGCAGCGCATAAGGAACGTGGTCACCGGCCATCGCTCGCCGGGGGACTGAAGTCCCCGGCTACGCGGTGCGAAGGCCGCCTGCGCGGCCTGCATCAGCCTGCGAAGGCAGGCTTCGTCAACCAAGAGCCTATGGGCTTCAGCCCCCCGGCATGGGGCACCACCGCGTTACTTCTGCGGGATTGCGTTTTCACCTTGGGCTTGGCCGACCGTGACCCCGGCCAGTTGCTCGATGGCCTTCAGCAGCGCGTGGTTGCCCTCGTGGCCGAGGCCCGCCTGCTGAAGCGTGCGGTAGAGTTGGTAGATCTGGCTGGTGGCGAGCAGCGGCGCACCCACTTGGTCGGCGGCCTGAAGCACCAGACGCAGGTCTTTTTGCTGTAGGTCAATAGTGAAGCCGGGGCGCCAATCGCGGGCAAGGCACTGGGGGCCACGGTTGGACAGCATCCAGCTTCCGGCGGCCCCGCCAGTCACTGCCGCCAGCGTTTTGGCAAGATCCGCGCCCGAGGCTTGGGCGAAGACGAGCGCTTCGCTCACGGCGAGCATGGTGCCAACCACGAGGATCTGGTTCACCAGCTTGACGGTCTGGCCGTCGCCGGTGGCGCCAACGTGGGTAATCGTCTTGCCCATCGCCTGAAGGTAGGGCAGCGCCCGCTCGACCTGCGCCGCATCGCCGCCGACCATAATGCTCAGGGTGCCCTTGGCTGCACCCTCGCTGCCGCCGCTCACGGGGGCGTCGAGAAAATGCAGCCCCTGCTGGTGCAGCGCCGTGGCGATCTCGCGGGCGCCCTGGGGGCTAATCGTGCTCATATCGACCACCAGGGTGCCAGGCTTGGCGCCCTTGATCACGCCCTGCTCGCCGAGAATGACTTCGACCACATCGGGGGTGTCGCTGACACAGGTGAAGATCACCGCGCAGCCGGTAGCCAGCTCGGCGGGGCTGGCGGCGCGGGTGGCCCCAGCGGCGACGAGTTCGGCAGCGCGGGCGGCGGTGCGGTTCCAGACGATCAGATCGAACCCGGCCTTGAGCAGATTAGCGGCCATGCCGCGCCCCATCGTACCAAGGCCAATCAAGCCGACGCGCTCAGGCATTGCGGGACTCCATGCTAAGACAGGGTGTCAGGTGTCAGGTGTCAGGTGTCAAATACGCCGATCCAGCCCTGCTTTTACCCCTCACCCCCCCTCACGGGGAGAGGGGAGATTCCAAGGCTCTGCAACCACCATGATAAGCCCCGCGCATACCCTTGACAAGCCAACGATCCATGTTACCATTGGAACAAGTTCCACTACATTGTTCTATATGGGGTCAGGCAGAGAGCGGGAGGGGCCAATGGCGGCTACCATCCGTGATGTCGCTCGCGCTGCTGGGGTTGGGCTGGGCACCGTCTCGCGGGTACTCAACCTTAGCCCGCTGGTAAGCGCCGCCACGCGACAGCGTGTCCTCGATGTGATCGCCGAGCTGCACTACGTCCCGAGTCGGCTTGCCCACACCCTCATCGCTGGCAAGACCCGCACCGTGGCGACGATTGCGCCCTTCTTCACCCGCCCGTCGGTGATCGAACGGCTGCGCGGCATCGAGGCGACTCTGGCGGGGCACGGCTATAATCTCGTCGTCTTTAATGTCGAGAGCGCCGAGCGGCGCAATGCGTGTCTGCGCGATGTGCCCAGGGCCGACCGCTGCGACGGTGTGTTGATGATCTCGCTGCCGCCCCGTGGCGACGAGATTGCGGCGCTGCACGCCACCAAGCTTCCCGTGGTTCTGGTGGACACAAGCGCCAGCGGCCTGCTTGGGGTCTGTATCGACGATGTCGCGGCGGGCGAACTGGCGACGCGCACGCTGGTCGAACTGGGCCACCGCCGCATCGGCTTTATCGGCGACGCGCAGGCGTATACGGCGACCTTCAACTTCACCAGCAGTTGGGAGCGGCACCAGGGTTTTCGGCATGTGCTCCAGGCGGCGGGCCTCGCCGTACGCCCCGCGTACGAGGGCTTTGGCTTTCACGGGCGCTACGAGGCCCGCGTGTTGGCACGCGAAATGCTGTTGCTGGCTGAACCTCCGACGGCGATCTTTGCGGCAAGTGACACCCAGGCGCTGGGCATCCTTGAGGCCACCCGTGACCTTGGCCTCACGGTGCCAGCGCACCTCTCGATTATCGGCTTCGATGATATTGACATCGCCGAGTACCTTGGTCTGACCACGGTGCGCCAGCCGCTCTTCGAGAGCGGGGCACACGGGGCCGAGCTGATTCTGAGCATGATCGCAGGGCACCGGCCCGCGCCAGTGACCGCGTATCTGCCAGTCGAACTGGTCGTTCGTGGCAGCACGGCACCGCCTGCCAGCGCGTAACTTCGGATTTTGGATTTTAGATTTTAGGCCGAAACCTGACACCTGACACCTTGTCTTCGCCCATTGATACGCTCGCTACGCGGCTGAAGCCGCTCCTACAAACGTCGCTCCTACAAACACTGCACGCTGACCGCGCGCTCCACCGCTCTGGAAAGGGGGTGATTTCGATTACGGTAGCGCTAATCGCGCAGGCACATCTGGCAATGGCCGCCTACCCATCCATCCAATGAAGGAAGGACTTACATGCTTCGCAAATTCTCGTTCGCTACGCTCGTCGTACTCATCGCTGGCCTGATGGCCGCGTGCGGCGGCACCGCCGCGACGCCCACCACCCCGCCCGTTGCGCCGACGAAGGCTGCCGAGGTGCCGACCACGGCTGCCGCTGCGGTCACCACGACCCCGGCAGTCACCGCCGCCACTGAAGTCGCCACCGCCGTCGCTACCGTCGCGGCCACGGCCCCGGTTACCACAACCGGCGTCAGTTCGCTCAAGGCGCTTGAGGCCAAGGCCGCTAAGATTAGTCCCGAGTTGGCCGACGCCTTTGCTGGTAAGCTCAAGGGCACCAAGGTCAGCATGACCGGCCCCTTTGTGGATGCCGACGCGGTGAAGTTCAACGCCGCGATCAAAGAGTTTGAGGATGCGACCGGCATCGACATCCAGTACGAAGGCTCGAAGGAGTTCGAGGCCAGCATCAAGATTCGCGTGGACGGCGGCAACCCGCCCGACCTCGTTGATTTCCCGCAGCCCGGTCTGCTGGCAAACTTCGTTGCCCAGGACAAGGTCGTTGATGTCAGCAAGATCGTCAACGCCGACTGGCTCAAGGAAAACTACAAGCAGAGTTGGAGCGACATGGCGACGATGGCGGGCAGCAAAGGCCCGATCACCGCTGGCATCTGGAACCGTGTGAATGGCAAAAGCTTGGTCTGGTACCCGAAGAAAGCCTTTGACGCGGCGGGCTACAAGGTGCCCCAGACCTGGGACGAACTGCTGGCGCTGACGAAGCAGATCGCCGCCGACGGCGACCCGGCCTGGTGCATCGGCATCGAGTCGGGCGCGGCCACCGGCTGGACGGCCACCGACTGGACCGAAGACATTATGCTCCGCACCACCTCGCTCGCGAACTACGACAAGTGGGTCAAGGGCGAGCTGAAGTTCTCGTCGCCCGAGGTGAAGGCCGCCGTTGAGAAGATGAGCGAAATCTGGCTCAACGACAAGTACGTCTACGGCGGGCGCGCCTCGATTGTCACCACCGCCTTCAGCGACTCGCCGACGCCGATGTTCGCCAACCCGCCCAAGTGCTGGCTGCACCGCCAGGGCAGCTTCATCACCAGCTTCTTCCCGGCGGGCGCCGTGGCTGGCACCGACTACGACTTCTTCTACCTGCCCCCGATTGACCCGGCCTACGGCAAGCCCGTGCTGGTGGCTGGCGACATCTATGCGATGTTCAACGACCGGCCCGAGGTGCGCGCCGTGCTCTCCTACTTCACCAGCGCCGCCTCGCTGGAGGGCTGGGTGCGGAGCGGTGGCGCGATCTCGCCCCACAACGACTCGAGCCTCGACTGGTACTCGAACACGGTGGATCGTGGCGTGGCGGATCTGATCCTCAAGGCCGACAGCGTGCGCTTCGACGGCTCGGACCAGATGCCCGGCGCGGTCGGCTCGGGTTCGTTCTGGAAGGGCATGACCGACTATGTCGCTGGAACGGTGCAGCTTGACGCGGCCCTGAAGGAGATTGACAAAGCCTGGCCCGCGAAGTAGGAGCCAGCGGTACCACCTTTCAAATACGCCGATCCAGCCCTGCTTTTGCCCCTCACCCCCGGCCTCTCTCCCTCACGGGGAG
>CAIWXH010000030.1 GCA_903916565.1 uncultured Oscillochloris sp.
CCCTCTCCCTGAGCGGGAGAGGGGGAGGCGAACGCTTCCTGATGCCGAATCTCCCCTCTCCCCGTGAGGGAGAGGGGCCGGGGGTGAGGGGTAAAAGGCGACGTTGCAACCGCCATGCCTTGCGCCCACGCCCGTTCGGCGCTACAATCCGGCCCGCTATGAGCAACCCCACGCTTGCCGCCGTGATTGTCAGCTACAACACCGTCGCCCTGCTGCGCGACTGCCTCGCCTCGCTGGCGAACTGCCGCCTGCCTATGCGCGTCGTTGTCGTTGATAACGCCTCGCACGACGGCAGCGCCGCGATGGTGCGCGCCACCTTTCCAGCGGTCGAGCTGATCGAGGCCGGTTGCAACGCCGGGTTTGCCGGCGGGACGAACTTGGGCCTCGCCGCCCTGGGTGCGCTGCCCGAGTATCTGCTGCTACTCAACCCCGACACGGTCGTCCACCCCGACGCAATTGAGGCCATGGTGGACTTTCTGGCGCAGCACCCACGGGTGGGGCTGGTGGGGCCACGGCTGCTCAACCCCGACGGCACACCCCAGGCGGCGGCCTTCCGCTTCCCGACCCTGACGATGACCGCGCTCGACCTCTTTCCGCCTGGCGAAGTGCTGCCGGGGCGTCTGTATGGCTCGTGGTGGCACGGGCGCTACCCGCAAGACGGGGGCGAGGCACCCTTTCCCATTGACCACCCGCTCGGCGCGTGCATGCTGGTGCGCGGCGCGACTCTGGCGCTGGTTGGGTCGCTGGACGCGGGCTACTTTATGTACAGCGAGGAGATCGCGTGGTGCTGGCGGATCAGGCGCGCAGGCTGGGCGATCTGGCAGGTACCGGCGGCTAAGGTGACCCACGTCGGCGGCGCCGCGACCCGGCAGTTTCGCCACAAAATGCTCGTGGCCCTCTGGCGCAGCCGCGACCGCTTCGCCGCCGCCGCTGGGCCACCCTGGCGGTACGCCGCGCACCGCGCCCTTGTGCGGGTCGGCATGCTCCGCCTTACCATCGCCAGCTGGCGCGGCTACGCGCGGGGCGACCTAAGCCGTGACGAACTGCGGGCACGCCTGTTGGCCTATGGCGCGATCATCCGCTTGTAGGGGGAATGGGTCGGCGACATGGCGCTTGCACCGTCGCCCGCCGGGGGGCTGAAGCCCCCGGCTCTTGGGTGCGAAGCCTGCTGAAGCAGGTTCGGCAGCCCGCTTCAGCAGGCTTTGCATGGACTAGCCCGTGGCTTCAGCCACCGGGCGGGGAGTCGCAGCACGACTTTGCAACCGCCATGGGCTCGGCGCGTGAACGTTCCTTGCACAGACTTCGTCCTAATGCTATAGTAGCAGGGTAAGTGCCAGCGTACGGCTAGGATGGCGGTCTTCCGTGACGCTGACGACAATGGTTTTGGCCTACTAAACCTTTAGTATGAGGTGGCCCTAGGGAGCTTTCCCGGCGCTGTGCATTCGGTTCGGCCCTACCCAGTGGTGGCAACCACCCGGCCCCCTAACGCGACGACTGGCAGCCTCACGCCGCCCTGATCAGATAGTCATCGCGCCTGATGGACAGATCCCCCACCAGCGATGCGGCGGTAATCACCCCACCTCGTCTCAAGGGCGAACCCCCCACCAGCCCCGAAGTATCTCCTTCGCCCCCTCACACATCACCCACACGACAGGAGCAGATCGACAACCCATGTATGAGCAGAGGCGACCTGACGTCGCGGTCTTCATAGACTTTGAAAATGTCTATGTAAGCGTGCGCGACAAGCTCAACGCCAATCCGAATTTCGAAGCGATTATGGATCGCTGTGGTGACCTTGGCCGTGTGATTATCTCGCGCGCCTACGCTGACTGGTACCGCTACCCCCGCGTCACGAGTGCGCTCTACGCCAACGCCATCGAGCCGATCTACGTAGCCACCTATTACTACGACAAGGATATAGGGCGCACCGGGCGCGCGATTAAGAACAGCGTCGATATGAACCTCTGTATCGACGCGATGAAGACGCTGTTTACCAACCCCAACATCAGCCGCTACGTCCTGGTGACGGGCGACCGTGACTTCATTCCCCTGGTCAACAGCATCCGCCAGCAGGGCAAAGAGGTCTACATCATCGGCATTGGCGGTGCCGCCAGCACCCACCTTGCCCAGAGCGCCGACGAGTTTGTCTTCTATGAGCAACTGATTGGGAAGCAGCCGGGCGGATCCGCTGCCGCTACCGCGATTATGAGCCGTGGCGGTGAGTTTAGTCGTAACCTCGACCCGGTCACCGACGCTCCCGCGTACGAGCGAGAGCCTTCCCCCCGCGACCGTGAGTTCACCCCCCGCGAGCGGGAGCCTTCCCCCCGCGACCGTGAGTTTACGCCCCGCGAGCGTGGCTATACGCCCCGTGAGCGTGGCTATACCCCTCGTGAGCGCGAGTTCACCTCCCGCGAGGTTGCCGCCGAACTGCCGCCGCCGCCTGCGGTTGTCCCGCCCGCACAGCCCGCCCCCGCCGCCGATAGCGATGTTTACGCGATCCTAGTCGAGGCCATCCACCTGGTACGCAAGCGCGGCTATGTCTCGACCCTTGGCTCCATCAAACTGGTGATGAAAGAGTTGATGGGTGGCGATTTCAAGGAGAGCCGCTACCGCGACCTGAATAATCGCCCCTTCGTGAAGTTTAAGGACTTCGTACTCGACGCCGAGAAGCGCGGGAAGGTGCAGATCTTTACCAACGGCACCGTCAATGAGGTCTTTCTCCCTGGCGAAGACCCGTACAAGCTCTCGCAGTTCGCCGCCGCGCTCACCGAGGAAGCCCCCGTCGAGCCGGTACTCGATACGGCGGTGCTGACGAATGGGCGCAAAGAGAGCGCCCGCGCCGAGGTGGCCGCTGCCGAGCAGGCGGCAGCCACGGGGCGCCGCCGCCGCCGCCGTTCGCGCCGGGGTCAGGGCGGTGGGCACGTGCCGGTGAATGAGAGCGAGCTCGGTGCCGATGCGCCCGAGTTCGATGAGCCTGACTATACGCCGCCCGTTGGTGCGCTCGTCCCCCCGATGGCGGAAGACGAGCTTGGCCCGCTCGATGAGCGTGAGGCGCCCGCTGCGCTCTACGCGCTCTTCGATGACCAGCACGGTGATGATCTCGCCACCGCTGGGCTGCCGGCTGACCTGCTCGCCGAAGCGACAGCACTGGAAGAGACGGCGGCGGCGCTCGGTTTCGATCTGCCCCGCGACCACGAGGGCTTCGCGACTGCCCCCGATGAACTGGCCTGGGACGCCGCCGCAAGCGCGGTCGCCGCTGAGGACGCCCCGCCCGCCGAGGCAGCGTGGGACGCTGCGGTTGCCCCGCCCGCACCGCCCGCCGAGGCAGCGTGGGACGCTGCGGTGAGCACGGTCGCTACCCAGAGCATCGTTGAGCATGCCCCCGTTACGCTGGAGGAGCATGCAACGAACGAAGTGACGCCTGAGCCGGACAACGCCGCCGAGGAGGATGAGGTCGTCAGCGAGCCGATTGACTTCAGCGAGGGCGAGTGGGCGATCTTCAGCCAGTTGATGCGTGGCTTCACCAAGCCCGCCTCGTTCCAGCAGATCTTCGACACCTTGCGCGGCCAGCGCAAGGAGCACAACCTGACCCGCACCAACGAGCAGTTGCGTACGATGGTGAAGCAGGCGATTAATACGGGCCTGATCGAGCGCAGCGGTCGCGGCAAGCGTGTGTACTACACGCTCCGTGCAGAGTAAGGTAGTAGCCACCTGAGTTATGCTGGTTAAGATCTGTGGTCTGAGCATAGCCGAGCACGCCCTCGCCGCTGCGGCGGCGGGGGCGGATATGCTCGGCTTGGTCTTTGCCCCGAGTCGGCGCCAGGTCACCCCTGAGCAGGCCGCCGCCATCGTCGCGGCGGTCAGAGCCGCGCCGGTGCCCCAGCCCCAGTTTGTCGGCCTCTTCGTCAACACCGCGCCTGCCACAATCAATGCCATCGCTGCCCAGGTGGGCCTCGACCGCGTGCAGCTCAGTGGCGACGAGCCGGTGGCGCACGCCGCGCTGATTGCGCTACCGATCATCAAGGCGATCCGTCTGGATGGGTCGGCGGGCGAGGCGGGTTGGCTCGCCCTGGATGACGAACGACGAACGACGAACGACAAAGTTCGTCCTGACCCGCTGGCGAGCGCGTCTGGCGCGACAGTCGGGTTGCCGCCCTTGGTTTTTTTGGTTGATGCCCACGTGCCGGGCAGCTATGGTGGCACCGGCGTGGTCGCCGACTGGGATCGCGCAGCGACGCTGGCCGCCCGTGCGCCGACCCTGCTCGCCGGGGGGCTGACGCCCGCCAACGTGGCCGCCGCGATTGCGGCGGTGCGGCCTTTGGGGGTCGATGTCAGCAGCGGGGTCGAACAGGGCGGGCGCAAAGACCCAGCCAAGATTGGGGCCTTCCTTGACGCAGCCCGCGCAGCGCAGCCCTAAGCGGCGGCAACGTCTGCCGAGTCTGGGTCGTAGCCTCGTCAGCCTCGGGGGGCTGGCCGCAGGTGTGTTTGCTGTGCGCTGGATCTTCCTGTGGCTGCGCCGGGTCACGCTTTTTCCGACACCGTATCGTACGCTGCCGATTGGGCCGGATCAGGTTGAGCCGCAGCGGCGCCGCCTTGTGCTCAGCGATCTGCATCTGGGCGGGGGCGACCGCCTCGACGACTTCGAGGACGACCAACGCCTGAGCGCGTTCCTCGATCAGTATGCGGGTGCCGGTGCGCCCACCGAGCTGATCCTCGCTGGCGACACGTTCGAGTTTCTTCAGGTGCGCCTGCCCGCGATTGATGATGACGACTACAGCGATGGGCTGGCCGCCCTGCGCCTTCAGGCGATGATCGCGGCCCACGCAAGCGTCGTTGCGGCGCTGGCCCGCTTCATCGCCGACCCGCGCCACCAACTGACGGTGCTGATTGGCAACCACGATTTCGAGCTGCACTACCCAGCGGCGAAGGCCCGTCTCGCCGCCGCGCTTGGGGTCGCCGCCGATGAGCGGCGGCTGCGCTTTGGGATCAGCTACCACGGTGGGGGCGTCTACATCGTCCACGGCAACCAGTTCGATGGCTGGAATCGCTTTGTCCACTTCGACGGGATCAGCGAGCCATTTGAGGTGGTGCGCGGTTCGCAATTGGTGAAAGAGGTGATTAACGAGCTTGAGGATGACCCGCTGCCGCTTGCCCGACTGATCGACAACGTCAAGCCCACCTCGGCCTTCTTCTGGCACCTGATGGCGCTGCCGCGCCTGCGTAGCGCACCGTCACGCCGTTTCCTGGCCCGTGGGGTGGCTGGTTTCTGCCAGGTGGTGGCTTGGCCCGCGCCCCATCACATGCCCATCACTGGTCGCGGGCCAGGCGGCTTGCTCAGCGCGCCGTCGCTGGACTGGCTCTGGCGTGGGGTGGCCCGCTTCCGCCGTGGGCGCGTGGCCCGCCAGCACGAGCTGTCGCGCCAGGTGGGCGAGGTGGCGGGTGCCGTCGATCCGCCTTACGAGATGATTGACCAGATGCAGAGTGAGGCCGCCCGTCAGGTGAAGCGCGAGCAACGCGCCTTCAGCGACCGCTTTGCGCGTGAGATGCTGGCGCTGGCCCGGCGCCCCGAGCATCGCGACGACAGCATCTTTGTCTGCGGCCACACCCATCTGGCGGGGGTGGTTGCGCTTGGCCTCGGCCAAGTCTATTTCAACACTGGCACCTGGACCGAGATTATCCACGATATTGCCACGTTGAGCGCACAAGAGCAGCGCTGCCCCTTCCTCGAAATCACCTATCCCGTTGATGCGCGGCCCCTTGGGCAGCTCCTCGTCTGGGTTGGCCCCGACGCGGCACCGCTGCCGTGGCACGACGGCCACACGCTGCTACGCGGGGGCAGCTCGCCGCAGGGCTGAGGCAACGTCGCCCGCCGAGGGGCTGAAGCCCCCGGCTACGCGGTACGAAGGCCGCCTGCGCGGCCTTGATCAGCCTGCGAAGGCAGGCTTCGTCAACCAAGAGCCGGGGGCTTCAGCCCCCCGGTGTCAGACGATCCACAGGCCAGCCCGCATCGGGTATAATTGATTCGCATTGGCATCCCGTTGCACGATTAGGCCCATCGAGCGCGACATCCGCGCCTCATCTGTAGGAGGAGAGCTATGAAAGGTCTGGTTCGCGTCCTTGGACTCGCCGCCCTGGTTGGCCTGGGCATCGTGATCTTCCGCGCTATCCGCCAGTACCGCGAGGATAGCACCTTCGATTTGGCCCCAGCCACGGCAGGCGCGGGCAGCCAGCGGCGCAGCATCAGCCCCGAGTTGCTCGGCATTCTGGCCGACCCAGGCGACAAAGGCCCCGTCGAGTTGCTCACCGATGGTCAGGGCAAAGAGTGGCTGATCAACCGCCGCAACGGCTTCCGCTACCCCGTCGAGGACGGCATTCCGATTATGCTGCTCGAAGAGGGCGAGAAGCATAAGGACGAGGCGCTCATCCAGCGCTAGACGGCTCCTTCCCGTTGGTTCTGTCCCCTCATGCCCTAAGACATAGTTCAATCAGCTTGACAGTCTGGGTGACAACTCCACAGCGCTACAGCTCTACAGACGGTCGTGTAGAGGTGTGGCGCTGTGGAGGATGCTCAAGCTGGAATAGCCGCTTCTGAACCATGCCTGCGCGGAAGAGGGGGCTTTTTCCTGATAGCTAGAGGGCGCACCGCACATGCTGAAGTCGCCAGAGACGGTTGGGACGGGTCGGTTTGGCCCCTATGGCGGGCGCTATGTGCCCGAGACACTCATCCCCGCCGTGACGGCCCTTGAGGCCGCGTATCGGCAGGTGGTGGCCGATCCAGCCTTTTGGGATGAGTTGAGCCACCTCCACCGCACCTACACCGGGCGACCTACGCCCCTCAGCTTTGCCGCTCGCCTGACCGCGCAGTGCGGCGG
>CAIWXH010000031.1 GCA_903916565.1 uncultured Oscillochloris sp.
AACGCAGCCTATAACCAGATAGCGAACGTAGCGCCTGATGCCTTCGGGCCAGGGCGTAGGGGCTGTGTAGTGCAGCCTGGCAGGATTGCCCTGCCGAACCGGAAGGTAGCGTCATAAAACGCTAGGCTTTTGGATACTATACTCTGGCGGCGTGGGCCGTCACCGAGCCAATGTGGAGACTGCCGTGCAGGCTTTGGCGTTCTGGAAGGCGGTAACCATGGATACCAGCAACGCCCTAGAGCGTTTTCTGGCCCTGCTTGACGGCGCGGGCCTTCGCTACTGTGTCATCGGCGGGCAAGGCGTCAACGCTTACACCGATCCGCTGGTCAGCCTCGATCTTGACCTCGTCGTTGCCGCCAATGATTTGACGCGGATCGAGACGCTGCTGCCATCCACATTTACCATCCGCCGCTTTTCGCATAGTCTGAATATCGAGATTCCCGGCTCCGCCCTACGTATCCAGTTCCAGACTGACCCACGCTACTTCACTTTTGTTGAGCGGGCGACCCGCCGTGATATTCTTGGGCTAACGCTGCCCGTGGCTAGCCTAGAGGATGTGCTGCGTGGTAAGGTCTGGGCCGCGCAAGATTCAGGTCGTCGTGGAAGCAAGCGCCAAAAAGATCTTGCTGACATCGCCCGTATCCTTGAGTCCTACCCCGCGCTACGCGCCCAGGTGCCCGACGAACTACTGAGCCGATTGGTGTAGCCTTATGTTTACTGCCGCGCGCCTGATCCGCCCCGCGATTGCCGAACTTGAGCCGTACACGCCGATCCTGCCGCTTGCTGTGCTGGCCGCCCGGCTGGGGCTGCCCATTGAGCGTTTGGTGAAGATGGACGCCAATGAAAATCCCTACGGCCCTGCGCCGAAGGCGCTGGCGGCCATCGCCAACGAGGCGTACTACCACATTTACCCTGACCCAGGGCATACGCGCCTGCGCCCCGCTTTGGCTGAGTACACCAGCCACCCCGCTGAACAGATCGTCTGTGGCGCTGGTGCCGACGAGCTGATTGACCTCATTTTGCGCCTCTGTCTTGCCCCCGGCGATGCCGTGATTGACTGCCCGCCCACCTTTGGCATGTACAGCTTCGACACCGGCGTCTGTGGTGGGCGCGTGGTCGCCGTGCCCCGCCGCGCCGACTTTAGCCTCGATCTGCCCGCCATCGAGCAGGCCGTCGCGACGAGCGGGGCCAAAGTGCTCTTCCTCACCTCGCCCAACAATCCCACGGGCAACCTGATGCCGCCCGAGGAGCTTGCGCGCCTGCTGCGCCTGCCGCTGCTGGTGGTGGTTGACGAGGCATATATCGAGTTCGCGGGGATCGGTCAGGGCTTCGCGCCCTGGGTGAGTCGCCACGAGAACTTGGCGGTGCTACGCACCTTTAGCAAGTGGGCGGGGCTGGCGGGGCTGCGCGTGGGCTACGGCCTCTTTCCCCCTTGGCTGGCCGAGCAACTCTGGAAGATCAAGCAGCCCTACAATGTCAGCGTGGCCGGCCAAGAGGCCGCCATCGCCTCGCTTGAAGATCGCGCCTACCTGCTCGCAAACGTGGCCCGGATTGTCGCCGAGCGCGAGCGCTTGCGGCCCCGGTTGGCCGAACTGCCCTACCTGCGCCCCGTCCCCAGCGCCGCCAATTTCATCCTCTGCCGCGTTGTGGAACGGAGCGCCCGTGAGTTGAAGCAGACCCTTGAGCGCCAGGGCGTGCTGGTGCGCTACTACAGCAGCGCCCTGCTCCGCGACTACATCCGTGTCAGCCCCGGCACGCCCCAGCAGAGCGAGGCGCTGCTCGCCGCGCTGCATGCGCTGGCAGCGTGAGCGCCACGTTCGCTGTAGCTGCTTTACCATTTGGGCACGCGCAGCGCTTGCTGATGCGTTCGGCCTGGCACCTGAAACCTGGCACCTGAAACCTAGCGCAGTTTGACCGGATTGTACGCCGTGTAGGCTAGGCGCGAGAAGGCCGCGACGACAGGGGCCATCTCCTCATCGGCCCAGAAGACGCGGCCACCCGTGAGGGCGCGGTAGTAGTAAATCGAGAGGATGTAGGCCCCGTTCGGCGAACGGACGATGCCATTGTCGGCTTGCAGATCCTCGATCCAGCCGCTCTTGTGTTCGACACGAACGCCTTTGGGGATACCGGCGACCATGCGCGACGTATCGTCGTTCTTTGCCAGCCAGTCGAGCATCTCCTGGCAGCGCGGGGCGTTTAGGGACTTGAACTTGTCGAGCAGCAGCCCCGTGCCGTTCGCGCACTGGTCGATCATCTGGTAGAGGCTAGCCATGCTGGCTGGCTCGGCCCGCAGGCAGGCGCCCATCTGCGTGTAGGGCTTCTCGCCGACTGGCCCCTTGGGGCCGCAGCGGAATTTGGGCTTGTAGATCGTGATATAGTCGGTGGTCTCGAAGGGCACGTAGAGATAGGTGTGCCGCAGGCCCAGATCCTTCTGGAGCAGCGCGCTCAGTTGTTCCGCACCCTTGAAGGCATACTCCGTTGGGGGCGTCGCGCCCTTGCCCCCGGCGGCGGCGGCGAGCAGATTGTTGGCCGCGATGTTATCGCTATTGCGAATCATCTCGCTGATCCAGCGGCTCTGCGCCGGGGTAAACTTCGCCAGGTTGATGTAGGCGTTGAGCATAATCGCCACCTTGATCGTGCTGGCCCCGGCGAAGACCGAGCGGTCATTAAAGCCGACGCTCTCGCCGGTCGCGAGGTCGGTCAGGTGGAAGCCGACCACGCCAGGCACTTTTTTAGCCAAGGCGCTTATCTCGTCGCGCAGTTGCGCGAGGGACACACGGGGCGCTGCCGTGGCCTGGGTCAGGTCGAGCGTGATGGTGCCGGGCTGGCTGGCGGCGAGCGCCGCGCCAATTTGCTTCATGGCGGCGTCAAGGTCGAGGCTGACACCGGGCGTGTAGGCAAAGCTGCGTGAGAGGACATTGGTCGAAGTGAGTACCGTCAGCGTGGCGGGTGGGCCGACCTCGGCGGCAAGCGCGGTGAGGCGCTTGCGGAGGGCCACTTCGTCGAAACTGAAGCGCAGGGGGATGGACACAGGTTTGCCAGCGGCGAGCGCTGCGCCCGCCTCGGCAAGCAGTGCGTCCACAGGTGCGACCAGCGTAATCTCAGCGGGCGCAACATTCAGGCGGGCTGGGCCAGCGCGCAGATCGAGGGTCGTGGGGACGACGAGCGCCTGACGGACACGGGCGGCGGCTTGGTCAAGGGTCAGGCCAGCCACAGCGACGCCCGCAATGGTTGCGTCAGGGGCAAAGTTGGTGGCGGGCGTGGCTGTCGCGGGTGGGCTACTTGGCGCGGGTATGGGGGTGGCGTTGGGCACCGTGGCATTGGATGCCGTGGCGCTGGGCTCAGGCGACTGGGCGCGTGCAGACGGGGGGACGGCGGGGGTGCAGCCAGCGACTAGGATTAGACAAAGCAGGGCGATGGCGGCGAGACGTGGCCGGTGCATCGTTCCTCCATGGGCGCTCACTCGGCGGGTTCAAGATAAAAGGTCAGGGGGTAGCCGGCCTCGCGGGCGGCGTGATGGGCGTTGTAGACCCGCTCCTGGGCCTCTTCGTAGGGCATCGTCGTGACGTGGGCGTGACCCTCGTGGTGGGCGGTGAGCATCACGCCCATCGCTTGGTCGATGGTTAGCCCAAAAAACGTACGCAGCACCAAGACGACGAAGTCCATCGGGGTCACATCGTCATTCTCGATGATCACCCTATAGGGCTTCTCAAGGTCCTCACGCGGGGCGACCTTAAAGGTCACGCTGGGGATTACCTTGACGTCCGGATCCTGAGTGGTCACAACTGCTCCTCCGCGCCGCCGGATCGTCCGGCAGGCACACTGCGGGCAGTATAGCATATCGAGCGGTGAGCCTCAGCGCTGGGCGGCTGCGGCGGCGGCCAGTTCAATCGCACGGGCCAACTGCACGTCCGGGCCGACGCGCAGCTTTGGCAAGCCCAAGGTGCTGGCCTCGACGGGCGAGAGGGGCGCCACCGTTAGTGGGAGGATCACCTGATCATCGGGGATGATACCCTGACCACGGATCTGACGCCCGTCCGGGGTAAGCCACTGCTGGGTCCCCAGCAGCAACCGGCTGCCGTCGCTGAGGCGGTACGGCGTCAGCACGGTGCCCGTGCCGAAGGTCGTCTCGCCGACCAGCGTGGCGCGGTGGGCGGCCTGAAATGCGCCAGAGACGATCTCGGTCGAACTGGCCGAACCCTTATTGATCAGCACCACGAGAGGCAGATCGAGCGTACTCCCGCCGCTATGGGTCACCGTCGTCTTGCGGTCGCCGGTGCGATCTTCTTCAAGCAGGACGGTCGTGCCCTCGGGCAGAAACTCGCTGGCTACCTCAACCGCCTGGTCGAGCAGACCACCGGGGTTATTCCGCATGTCAAGGATGATCGCGCGGGCACCCTGCGCCCTGGCAGCCTGGAGGGCCGTGTGCAACTGGCTCCCCGCCTCGCGGTCGAACGAGGCGAGCCGAACCATGGCGAGGTTGTCGGACAACATCCGCCAGGTGACGCTGGGCACCACCACCTCGGCGCGGGTGACCGTCACCTCAACCGCCTGCGCGGCCTCAGGATGCAGCACCGTCAGGGTCACGGTCGTACCTTTTGGGCCTTTCACCTTTTGCTGAAGATCGCTGATCGTCCAGCCCTCGGTTTGGGTGCCGTTGACGGCCTGGATCACATCGCCTGGAAGAAGCCCGGCCTGCTCGGCGGGCGAGCCTTCGATGGGGGCCACAATCACCAACTGTCCATCGCGCAGATCAATGTAGACCCCAATCCCCTCGAACGAACCGCGCAGTTGCTCATCCCAGGCCCGCGACTCCTCGGCGGTCATAAAGCGAGTGTGGCCGTTATCGCCCAGGGTGCTGAGCATCCCATTGATCGCCCCGGCGGTCATCGCGTCGGGGTTGGGGGTCTTCGCCTCGACATACTGGTCGCGGGCCAAGTCCCATGCCTCCCAGAAAACGGCAAACTGGGTGCAGACAACCTCGCTCTCGGGGCAGGTGGCGACGGGGCGATTGATCAGCAGCCCGCCAAGCAGGCCGCCGCCCAGGCTGGCGATCATGGTCAGCGCAAGGAGTATGGCCGTTACCCAGAGGGGCATGCGGGCGCGCAATATATCAAGTGGCGAGGTGCGATCGGTCATCATCAAGCTACCTTAGCTACGCTATGTTGTTAAACCTAGAAACCAGTATAGCACCCGGCCCTCTGCGGCAAGATGAGAGGCCCGTAACCGGCCAGGGCGGTTGCAAAGTCGCGCCCGCCGGGGGGCTGAAGCCCCCGGCTACGGGGTGACGAAGCCTGCCTTCGCAGGCTGGTTGCGACCGCGCAGGCGGCCTTCGCACCGCGTAGCCCGTGGCTTCAGCCACCGGGCGGAGGTGCATCAGCCCTGCGTAACCGGCCAGGGCGGTTGCATCGTCGCCTTTTACCCCTCACCCCCGGCCCCTCTCCCTCAAGGGGAGAGGGGTGATTCTGCATCAGGAAGTGTTCGGCTCCCCCTCTCCCGCTCAGGGAGAGGGGGCTGGGGGGTGAGGGCTGGCGCGGCAACAGGACGGTGCATCAGGCCAGGGCCACGTCGCGCTACACCGCGCTTTTCGCTACAATAGGGCGACGACCGCCGCTAGACAAAGGAGGCCCGCTTATGCAGATCACGATCTTCGGTGCCGCCGGCGAGGTCACCGGCTCGGCCTACTTGGTGACGACGCCGCGTGCGCGTGTCCTTGTGGACTTCGGCATGTTCCAGGGCGGACGTGAGGACGCTGAGCGCAATGTGGTGCCAGCGGGCCTGCGCCCACGCGACCTCGACGCCGTGGTGATCACGCACGCCCATATTGACCACACGGGGCGCCTGCCCTTGCTGGCGAAGGCTGGCTATGCTGGCCCGATCTACGGCACGGCGGCCACCCTTGAGACCACCGAGTTGCTGCTCCACGACAGCGCACGGCTCCAAGCCAGCGACCTGCTACGGGTCAACCGGCGCCGCGAACGGGCCGGACTGGCTCTGTTTGAGCCGCCCTATACCGAGGAGCATGTGATCGCGACGGTCGCCCGCTTCAAGCCGCTGCCCTATGATCAGCCGGTGAGCATCGCCCCAGGCGTGCGCGTGCAGATGGTCGAGGCCGGGCATCTGCTTGGCTCGGCCAGCATCACCATGCGCGTGACCGAGGCTGACCGCGAGAAGTGTGTGGTCTTCTCGGGCGATCTTGGCCCGCTTGGCGCGGCGCTCTTGCGCGACCCTGGGCAGATTAGCGGGGCTGACCTCGTGATCATGGAATCGACCTATGGCGACCGTGACCACCGGCCTATCGCTGAGACCGAGGCCGAGTTCGCCGCCGTGATTACGGCAGCGGTCACTCGCCGTGGCAAGATCCTTATCCCCGCCTTCGCGGTCGGACGCGCCCAGACCGTCCTCTACTATCTGGCCGAGTTGTTCCACAAGGGGGTGGTGCCGCCCTTCCCGATCTATCTTGATAGCCCCCTGGCGATCAAGGCCACGGGGATTTACGTGCGCCACCCTGAGCTGGCTGACGAAGGGTGGGACGAAGAGTCCGAGCGGCGCCAACTCCGCAAGGATCTGGCCTCGCTGGTGTTCTGTGAGACGAGCGACGAGTCGCGGGCGCTCAACAACCTCCACGGGCCATGCGTGATCATCGCGGGGTCGGGCATGTGCAGTGGCGGGCGTATCTTGCACCATCTGCGCCACAACCTGTGGCGGTACGACACCAGCGTGTTAATCGTGGGCTACCAGGGCGTCGGCAGCTTGGGCCGGGCGCTTGTGGACGGGGCAGACCATGTGGAGATTTTTGGCGAGCTGATCGCGGTGCGGGCCGCGATCCACACGCTCAACGGGCTTAGCGCCCACGCGGGCCAGTCGGATCTGCTGCAGTGGCTCGCACCCCTCGCCGCCTCGCGCCCGCGCATTGTGCTTACGCACGGCGAAGTGCGCGGACGGGCCGCGCTGGCGCAGCTGATCGCAACGCGCTACGGCATCTCGTGCGAGCTACCGGCCTACGATGCAACGCTTGCGCTTTAGACCAGGGTTCAATGCAGCTTTACAGTCTGTGACGATTCCACGCAAAGCCGGAGCGATCTCACGCAAAGCCGCAAAGCCGCAAAGCCGCAAGATGTTTCTCTGGCGAGATGTTCCGAAGTGTCACGCTGAAATGGCCGATTCTGAACCATGCCTTGGACAAGGGTTCAGAATCGGCCAGGGTTCAGCTTGCAGGCCGAACGCAGCAGCAAGCGGTTCGGCCTTCGTGAACTTCGTGCGCTTCGTGGTAAAAAACCTGCCGCGCAGTTCCGCCGATGTGTACAGTAGTCCGTCAACGAAGTCTTCTGGCATGTGCCCGCCAACACGCGGTTCGCTTCGACAAGCTCAGCGAACGGGCGCTGGCTGAGCTTGTCGAAGCCAGCATCCAGACCAGAAGACCGCGTTGCCGATTGCTAAAGAACCGTCGCCACCTTCCGCGCCAGCTCGACGTAGCGGTTCGCGTAGCCCCACTCGTTGTCGTACCAGGCGTAGATTTTCACCTGGGTGCCGTTGGTGACCATCGTGCAGGCGGCGTCTACAATCGCCGAGTGCGGGTCGCCGACGAAGTCTATCGAGACGAGCGGGCGGGTCTCGTAGGCCAGGATGCCGTTGAGCGGCCCAGCGGCGGCAGCCTGGAGCAGCGCGTTCACCTCGGCGAGCGTGGTCGGTCGGTTCACCTCGAACACGCAGTCAGTGAGCGAGGCGTTCAGCAGGGGCACGCGCACGGCTTGGCCGTCGAGCTTGCCCAGCAGTTCGGGGAAGATCAGGCCAATCGCTGTGGCCGAGCCAGTGGTGGTCGGCACCAGCGCGAGGCCGGAGGCGCGGGCGCGGCGCAAGTCCTTGTGCGGCTGGTCATGGACGCTCTGGGTGTTGGTCGAGCTGTGGATAGTGGTGATCATCCCGTGCCGAATGCCAAGACCTTCGTGGATGACCTTCACCACCGGGGCGAGACAGTTGGTGGTACACGAGGCCGCCGTGACAATGTGATGCGCGGCGGGGTCGTACAGGTGGTCATTGACGCCCATCACGATGTTCAGCGCGTTGCCCTTCACGGGGGCGGCGACGATCACCTTTTTCACCCCGGCTTTGAAATAGGCGGCAAGCTGCTCGGGCGTGCGAAACTTCCCGGTCGCCTCAAGCACGATGTCTACACCGGCGCTGGCCCACGGCACCGCCCCAGGTTCCTTGATGCTGCTGTAGCGAATGGGAGTTTCGTCAATGCTAAGGCTGGTGCCTTCGCCTTGGACGGTGTGGCCCCAGCGCCCGTGTACCGAGTCGAAGGCGAGCAGATGCGCGCCGACCGCCGCGTCCCCGCCGACCTCATTAATGTGGGCAAACTCCAGCTCGGGCCAGCCCCATGCCGCCCGCAGCGCCAGCCGCCCGATCCGCCCGAAGCCGTTGATGCCAATCCGCACGCTCATCGAAGTCTCTCCTGCTTTGCCCATCGTAGCGTCCAGCGTACGACACCCGCATTATCTTTCGGTAAAGGCTTTGTTAAGCGCTGGTGAAGGGCGACGGTGCCGCCGCCCTTCCGCGCAATCTTTACCGACGGTTAGCCCAGCGTTAATCTAGCGATAGCCCGCCCGCAATCAGCGCGGTGCATACTGCCTCCAACGCTATTGGAAGGAGGACAGAATGCGGATCGCGCTGATCACCGAGACCTTTCTTCCCAACGTGAACGGCGTCGTCACGACGCTCTGTCGGCTGCTTGAGCATCTGCGCGCCCACGGCCACGAGGCGCTGCTCTGTGCGCCTGAGGGTTCGGTGGCGAGCTACGCCGGGGCCGAGATCTTCCCGCTGCGCGGCGTCCCGCTGCCCGCCTACCCCGAACTGCGCCTCACGCCGCCGCAGCTTGGCCTCACCGCACACCTGCGGCGCTTTCGGCCTGATGTGATCCACTTGGCGGGCACGATGGCCCTTGGTGTCGCCGGGCGCCACGCCGCCCGTCAACTGCGCGTGCCGCTGGTCGGCGCGTACCACACCGACTTCCCGGCCTACACCGCGCACTACGGCCTGGGGTTTCTTCGCACGCTCGCCTATCGCTACCTGCGCTGGGTTCACAACAGTTGCGCGCTCACGCTCTGCCCTTCGCTGGCAACGCTGGCCGACCTGCGAACCCACGGCTTCCGCCGCCTGCGCCTGTGGGGCCGGGGGGTAGATACCGAGCGCTTTCACCCACGGCATCACCGTGCGGCATGGCGCGCCTCGGTTGGCGCGCAGCCCGGTGAGCGCGTGCTGCTCTACGTGGGCCGCCTAGCGCCCGAGAAGCGGGTTGACCTGCTGGCCGACGCGCTGCCGTCGCTGCCGAACACGCGGCTGGTGCTGGTCGGCGATGGCCCCGCCCGCCCTGCGCTGGAGCGGCGCCTCAGCGGTGCGCGGGCGCACTTCACCGGCTACCTGCGCGGCGACGATCTCGCCACGGCCTACGCGAGCGCCGATATGTTCGTCTTTCCATCTGACACCGAGACCTTCGGCCAGGTGCTTCAGGAGGCGATGGCCTCGGGTCTGCCGGTGGTCGCGGCACGGGCGGGCGGTGCGATTGACCTGGTGCGCGACGGCGCGACCGGCGCGCTGTTTCAACCCGGCAACGCCACCGAGCTGCGTACGCAGATCTTCCGCCTGGGGAACGCGCCGGCCCAGCGGGCGGCGATGGGCGCGGCTGGTCGCGCCGCCGCCGAGCAGCGCTCGTGGGGCCGCGTGATGGACGAGTTGCTTGTCCACTATCAGACGACCCTGCATCGGCAGGCTGCGTGAGGCAAGGTCTCAGGTGCCGGGTTTCAGGTTTCAGGCCAAGCGCATCAGCGCGTGTTGCATGCGGTCAAGGGCCAAATCAACCACCGAACCCGCCCGCCGGGGGACTGAAGTCCCCGGCTCTGGGCGAAGCCTGCCTTCGCAGGCTCATCCAGGCCGCGCAGGCGGCCTTCGTATGGCAAGGTGTCAGGTGCCGGGTTTCAGGTGTCAGGCCAAGCGCATCCCGCCGGGGGACTGAAGTCCCCGGCTCTGGGCGAAGCCT
>CAIWXH010000032.1 GCA_903916565.1 uncultured Oscillochloris sp.
ATCTGTCGTCAGATTCGGTGCGCTCACGCCTGCCAGCGCTCCTGCGGCCTCGCCCGCCAGCGTACTGGCGAGGCGGAGCCGCTCGGGCAGTGGCAGGCGTCTGGCAACGGCCAGTGCCTCATCATAGGTCGCTGATTGCATGACAACCTGCTACTTTCTACGTACCCGAAAGTACGCACGAGAAATACCTGCTTCATCCCAGCGTGCCATTTCGAGGATGGGCTTGCCGCCAGTCCACAGGCCGGTTTTACGTCTCGACGGGGTATCGTCTAGGGTTGGATCGAGATGATCGGCAGGAGCGTGACGCGCAGGAGAGATTTTCCGGGGCGTTCGGTCGTCACCAACTCGTCGGCTCCGAGCGCCTCTGCGGCGGCCACATGCAGTGCGTCAATCGCCGAGAGGCCAAACCTACCAGCAATGGTCAGCGATGGTTGTCTGATATAGCAACGGCGTCTGGAGTGTTCCAGACGCCGCATGTGTTTGGTGGAGATGGGGGGAGTCGAACCCCCGTCCAAAAAGTTGGACCGCACACGTCTACAGGTTTATCCCCTTGTTTGAGCTCGCCCGCGACCCCACAGTGGGCAAAGGTGTCTTTGGGCAAGCCGGCTTATCTTAGTCTCAGGCTAACCGGCGTTCACCCGAGAAGCACTCGACTTGCTGACGCCGGACCCCCAGCCATCGAGTGAACTGAGGACGGCGCGCTACCTAATTAGGCAGCGAGGGCCATGCTCCCATACGAAGCACGAGCCCATTTGTTTGTGTTGTTGGCAGTTATTGCCGTTTGCCCCTTTAACGTGACTGGGCGGCACGACCTGCAATCTACGGCTTGCACTCCCTGTCGAAACCAAACATCCCCTTACGCTCCCTATTATTATACCGCATCGCTACCTGCCGTCAATGCGCTCTGTGAAGGGCGACACCCCTGAGCATCTCAATGGTTGAACCACGTCTAGCAATGCGAATTTTCCGTAGTTGATCAAGACTTCGTCGCGCCGCATACCAAAATGTGCGCCCCGCACGAGCGGTGGCGCACATTGAATGTGGTGGGCGATAGTGGACTCGAACCACCGACCTCATCCGTGTGAAGGATGCGCTCTAACCAACTGAGCTAATCGCCCGAATTTGTAACGGTACGATTATAGCATACCATCGCGCAGTGCGCAACTTTGACCCTGAGGCATGTTTCAAACCAGCGTGACAATTCAGCGACGAAACGATGACGCGGTGAGGCGCTCCGTATCGTCCCCTCGCCTCCTCGCCTCCTCGCCTCCTCGCCTCCTCGCCTCCTCGCCTCCTCGCCTCCTCGCCTCCTCGCCCGACTGTCAAGCTGGAACGACCGATTCTGAACCATCCCTAAAGCCAGCGAGTATAATGCGCCGATGCAGATCATCATTCCCAGCGATGTTTTCCCGCCCACGGGCAGGGGCGGCGCGGCGTGGAGCAGCCACGCCCTGGCCCTGGCTCTGCTTGGGCGCGGCCACCAGGTAACGGCGGTGATTCCGGCGCGCGGTCGGCCCGGCGTGAGCGCCTACGACGCCCTGGGCGTGCCAGCGCTGCGCGTGGGCTACTGGGCACCAGGTTTGCCAATCATCCAGAACTACTTCCGCCACGAGCGGCTCTGGCATCCCCTGGCCGACGCTATTGTCGTTGCTGCCGCAGGTCGCCCTGTCGTGATTCACGCCCAGCACGTGCAGGTCGCGCCAGCAGCGGTGATTGCTGGCCGCCGTATCGGCGCACCCGTCGTCGTCACGGTGCGCGACCACTGGCCGTGGGACTATTTCGCCACCGGGCTGCACGGCGACCGCACGCCGCACCCGCAGGCAACCTGGGCTAGTCTGGCCACCGATCTGCCCGCACGCCTGGGGCCACTGCGCGGCACCCTGGCTATGCTGGCTATCCCCTATATGCTCGCCCATCTGCGCCGCCGCGCCGCCTTCCTCGCCCAAGCCGACGCGGTGATCGCCTGTAGCAGCTACATCGCTCGCCGCTTGGCTGGGATCGTCGCCCCCGAGCGCCTGTACGTCCTGCCGCATATGGTGGACATCGACGCGACCGAGCGGATCGCGGCCACGCCCGCGCAGACTCAGGTGAACGGGCCGATGTTGCTCTTCGCCGGGAAACTGGAGCCGAACAAGGGAGCTGGGCTGCTGCCTGCGATCTTCCGCGAACTGCACGGCATGGGAGTGCCGCCCTTCACCCTGGTGGTGGCGGGCGACGGGGCGCTGCGCGAGCCGCTGGGGCGGGATCTGGCCGCGCTGGGGGTGGACGTGCGTTTCCTGGCCTGGGCCAGCCACGATGAGGTGCTGCGGCTGATGGCCCGCTGCAACCTGCTGCTCTTCCCTTCGGCCTGGGGTGAGCCGTTGAGCCGGGTGCTGCTGGAAGCCGCCAGCCTGGGCACGCCTATCGTGGCCATGCCCACCGGCGGCACGCCGGACATCATCGCTGACGGGGTGAACGGGGCGCTGGCCGCCACACCACGGGCCTTCGCCGCCCGCCTGCGCGATCTGCTTGAGAACCCCGCCGAGGCCCGGCGGCTTGGTGATGCGGCCCGTGCCTCCGCCCGCGCTCGCTACCACATCCCCGCCGTCATCCCTCATTACGAAGATCTCTACATAAAGCATGTTTCAGGATCGGCCATTTCAGTGTGACAGTTTGTAGCGTAGGCTTCCAGCCTGCAATGGCACTCCTGGCCGCCTGGAAGGCGGCGCTACGTTCACGCCAAACTGTCAAGCTGGTTTGAACCATTGCCTAAAGGTCACATTCTCCTATGCTACAATACCGGGACTTCTCGGAACCTGAAAGGAGCGCCAGTAGTTATGGTAGATAGTATTATGGCCGTGTTGCGATATGGACTTGTGCTTACCGTGGTCGTCGAGGCCGCCCTGATTGGCAAAGCTCTATTCACCCTGGCGATGGAGAAGGCACGTCCGGCCACGCCCGTACCCAGCCAGGAGTGACATCCCGTGCGCTATCGGATCCTCCATATCTCCGACGTCCACGTCGGCCCGCCCTTCCGCCCCAAGGTCGCCCAGCAACTGATCGCTCAGGCCCACGAGATGAAGCCTGACCTGCTGGTGATCTCGGGCGATTTTGTGCAGCGCGCCGACTTTGCCGACCAATGGCGGGCCGCGAAAGAGCTGCGCGCCGCACTGCCCTCCCCGCAATTGGTGGTGCCCGGCAACCACGATGTGCCACTCTACAACGCCCATCTACGCCTGCTCGACCCGCTCGGTCGCTACCGCCGCCATATCAGCCGCGATCTCAACCCGGTCTTTGAGCTACCTGGTCTGGCCGTTGTCGGTGCGTGTACGGCCCACGGCCTGACGATAGACGACGGCAGACTCAGCTCAGGCCAGATCACGCATCTGCGTGCGATCCTCGGGCGCTACGGCCCTGAAACCTGCAAGGTGGTGGTCTGGCATCACCCGGTGCTGACCCCGCTCGGCATCCGGCGCAACCGCACCATGGACAAGGCCAACGCGGCGATGACCCTGCTCGACGAGTGCGGTGCCGAGTTGCTGCTCTGCGGCCACGCCCATGTCTCCTATGTGGGCAATACCCGCGATGTCGTCCACGATCTGCGCAACGGTACGATCATCTGCCAGAGCGGCACAACCACATCGAGCCGTGGTCACGGGCGCGAACACGGCCAGAACTCCTGCAACATGATCGAGATTGAGGATCGCGCCATCCGCATCAGCCAGTTTCTCTATGCAGACGCAGCCGATAGGTTCGTGCCGGTGGCCGAGTACACCTTCCCGCGAGGCGGGTAAAGTCACATGAGTACAGAGCACTGGCAATCCCAGGCCACCTCTGTCCGCCGAGCGATGGCGGATAACAGCGTTGTGACGTTCGCGGAACTGCTGCTGATGCGCGATGCACACGGCCATATGGCCCCGCAGATGGAGCCGCCGTCGGGGGCGGTACCTCGCTCTGCCGCCGCCCTGCTCCTGCTCTACCCACAGGATGGTGAACTGCGTGTGCCGCTGACGGTACGCACCGGCCACCTGCCCACGCACAAGGGCCAGGTTTCACTGCCCGGCGGCTCGACCGACCCGGATGACGACGGCCCGGCGGCCACGGCGCTGCGCGAGGCCGAAGAAGAGCTGGGCATCCCACCCGCGAGCGTGGAGGTGCTGGGCGTCCTGAGTAGCTTCTACATTACGCCGAGCAACTTCATGCTCACCCCGGTGGTCGGGCTGAGTACCACCGCCCCTGATCTGCGCCCGCACCCCGGCGAGGTTGAACTGGTCTTCAGTGTGCCATTACGCCAACTGCTCGACCCGGCCAGCATTATCACCGAGGAGTGGGATCTGCACGGGATGCGCCTTCAGGTGCCCTTCTTCGCCCTGGCGGGCCAGAAGGTCTGGGGGGCCACGGCGGTTGCGCTCAGCGAGTTTGTGGCGCGGTTGCGAAAGGTGACGCGGTGATGCGGGGACGCGGTGATGCGGGGACGCGGGGACGCGGGGACGCGGGGACGCGGGGACGCGGGGACGCGGGGACGCGGGGACGCGGGGACGCGGGGACGCGGGGACGCGGGGACGCGGGGACGCGGGGACGCGGGGACGCGGGG
>CAIWXH010000033.1 GCA_903916565.1 uncultured Oscillochloris sp.
CCACCGTCAGCGACCCAGCGGCCTCACCCACGCTGGCCGTCGCCACCGCAACGTGAATGACGACCAGGCCACCGGGCGTGCTGGTCATCGTGGGCGTGCCGGGGGTGCTGGTCGCGGTCGCCGTGCCGGTTGCGGTCGCCGTGCCCGTCGCCGTGCCCGTGGGCGTGCTGCGGGGCGTCACCGTGGGCGTGCCAGCGGGCACACAGATGAGCAGCCGCGCCGTCCCGCCATCGAGACTCCGCACGGGGTAGGAGCCGTCAGCGGCATCCCACAGCCCCAGGCCCAGCGTCAGCGGGAACCAGGTGCCATCAATGTCCACCTCAATCGGGTGGTCAAGCAGTTCGTAGAGCTGATTCAGGTACAGGGGCGCTCGGTCGTCACCAGCTCGTCAGCCCCGAGTAGCTCGGCAGCGGCAACGTGCAGCGCGTCAATGGCCGAGAGGCCAAAGGTGCAGGCAATGGTGAGGGCGCGCTGGGTCAGCGCATCGTGCGGGCTGGCCCACTCGCGTACCGCAGCAAAGAAGCTCTCGTAGAAGCGCAGCTCGGGGGTCAACTTGAAGTAGGTGGGCTTGGGCTGCACTTCGAGGCGCACAAAGAGACTTGAGAGGAAGATGCGATTTGGGTCGCTCAGCACCTGCGTAGCGGCGGCTGACAGCTCCGCCACCCCTCGGGCCGCCGTGATCAGCACGCCAGCATCAACGAAGGTACGCTTCACCGCTCCCCCCGTCGCTCGGCGATTTCGGCCTCAAGGCCCGCTCGGTCGAGCAGCGGCAGACCGCTGGCGACAATTTGGCTGCGGGCGTGGGCCAACTGCTCGGCCAGTGAGCGCGGTGGAACCTCGTGGGCCAACTGTGCGAGCAAGAGGCGCTGCTGGTCGAGGTCAAGCCGTCGAGCCAGCGTCAGCACCTGGTCAAGGGTGATTTCACTCAGGGTAGGGGTAGGGGTGTCGTAGCGCGTTTTGCGGGAGGGTAATTAGATACGCCTGATGAATCTATCCACACAAAAGACAACACAAGCAAAAACAAGAAAAGTAGCACCTGTAGCCAATGCACCATTAGGGTCTGAGGCACCGAAGATTGAGGCAAAAAAGGGTGCTACATTCTTGAACTGATACGTAAATAAAGACAGCAACAGTACATCTGTAATTCCAGCACCACTAGCTTTTGACATAGCAGTTCCTTATAGTGAAAGACGGTGTTATGAGAAGACCTGATTACCTATTCGTTGACAAAATGACCGTTTTGTTTTTTCGTTTCTATGGAACAATGATGGCTTTGGCGGTTCTACTCCAGCAGGCTGGTATCCACCTTGAAGGCAGTATCACCGAATGGAACCCGTCACCGGCGTTAGCGGCTTTCGGAGCGGTCTGTACATTTCTTAATGCGTGGTGCATCCTCCGAAAATCTCACATGATCAACCGCACATCCTCAAACCGTTCGTCAATGCCGATAACCCAGCGATAATCTGATATAATGACGGCATACGATTTCTCCGTATTCCTCGCCCGTCAGCAGGTTCTAGCTGCTGACGGGCACTTTTTTTGCTTGCTCTTGGTGGGGACGGCGGGAGTTGAACCCGCACGCCTTGCGGCACATGATCCTAAGTCATGCGCGTCTGCCAATTCCGCCACGTCCCCAGCGTGTGCGAGTATAACATGCGCTCAGGGCATTGGCAAGCCATTTGCTTGCGGTTGCGCGCAGGGCCGTGCTATACTTCGCCAGCGGCAGGAATGCCAAACAGGGCTTCGTGGCCCACTCGGCCAGAAGTGTGGAGCAGCCATGAAAGCCGTCGTCATGGCCGGTGGCGAGGGCACCCGCCTCAGACCACTTACGATCAACCGCCCCAAACCGATGGTCTCCCTCGTGGATCGACCAGTCATCCAGCATATTATCGAACTGCTCAAGCTGCACGGCATCACCGAGATCATCATCACGGTTCAGTATCTCGCCAACGCCATCCAGGACTATTATGGCGACGGCGGTGCCTACGGCGTCAATATCACCTACTCGCTCGAAGAGGTGCCCCTTGGCACCGCCGGCAGTGTAAAAAACGCCGAGCATCTGCTCGACGAGCCCTTCCTCGTCATCTCAGGCGACGCGCTCACCGACATCAACCTCACCCAGGTGATTGACCATCACCTCAACACGCGGTCGATGGCGACGATCTGCCTCTATCGGGTGGCAAACCCCCTCGACTACGGCGTGGTCATCACCGATGAGGCCAATAATGTGCGCCAGTTCCTCGAAAAGCCGAGCTGGGGCGAGGTCTTCTCCGACACGGTCAACACGGGCATCTATGTGCTTGACCCGGCGGTCCTGAGCTATATCGAGCGCGGCAAGCTGACCGATTGGTCCAAGGATGTCTTCCCGCGTATGCTCCACAAGGGCGACCGCATCCAGGGCTTCGTCTCCAGCGGCTACTGGACTGACGTCGGTACGATTGAAGAGTATATGCGCTCGTGCGGCGATTACCTGCTGGGCAAGGTCAATCTGCCCCGCTTGGGCCAAAACATCGGTGGCGATATTTGGGTTGACGGTGACGCCGAGATCGCCCCCGATGCCCAGCTCCACGGCCCGATCTACCTCGGTCACGGGGCCAAGATCAAGGCTGGCGTGATCGTCCACGGCCCCTCGGTGATCCGCGACTACACAATCATTGATACACGCGCCAATATCGACCGCTCGATCATCTGGCGCAACTCGTACATCGGCGAGCGGGCCGAGTTGCGCGGGGCCATCGTGCTGCGCCAGTCGAATATTCGCCAGCGGGCGATGCTCTTTGAGGGCGTGGTGATCGGCGACGGCGTGCAGATCGGGGCCGGGGCCGTCATCCAGCCCAATGTGAAGATCTGGCCGAGCAAAGAGGTTGATGAGGGCGCCACCGTCAGCAGCAGCATCATCTGGGGCAGCCAGGGTCGCCGCGTGCTCTTTGGGCGCTATGGCGTAAGTGGCCTGGTTAATATCGAAATCACGCCCGAATTATGCGCGAAGCTTGGTGCCGCCTTTGGCGCGACCCTGCCCCGTGGCTCCACGGTGACGATCAACCGCGACGCGCATTACACGCCACGCATGCTCAAGCGGGCCATCGTGGCGGGCCTGCCCTCGGCAGGCGTGCATGTCTGTGACTTGCAAAACGTGCCTATTCCGGTGGCCCGCTACTACACCCAGGCATCGGGCGCCGCAGGCGGCATCCACGTACGCATCTCGCCGCTCGACAATCGGGTGGTCGAGGTGAAATTTTTTGATGAGCATGGCCTCGACATTACAAGTACCAGCGAGCGTAGAGTCGAGACGACCTATTTCCGCGAGGACTTTCGCCGGGCGTACCTCGATGAGATTGGCCGCATTTCGTATGGCGAGAACGTCCAGGCGAGCTACACGACGGCCTTTCTCAAGGCGCTGCGGCCCGATGCGCTTGAGGCGCTTGGGCGGAGTTTCCACTTGGTGATGGACTATGCCAACACCAGCGCCAGCGAACTGCTCGCCCCGATCTTGCGCCGCTACCGCGTCGATGCGGTCGAGCTGAATGTCAACACCGACGAGAATATGGTCTTCCAGACCACCGCGCAGTTCGAGGCGGCCATTCAACGGCTGACCCAGATCACCCCGGTGGTCGGGGCCAGCCTGGGCGCTCGCCTCGACAGCGGCGGCGAACGAATCTTCCTGGTGGACGACAAGGGCGTGCGGCTGCATCCCCTGCGTGCGCTGGCCGCCGTTACCGCCCTGGCGATGCGCGCCCACGGCGGCGGCACGGTGGCCGTGCCCGTCACCGCGCCTCGTGCCTTCGAGGCTATCGCCGAACACTACGGGGGGCGGATTATCCGCACCCGCGCCACCCTCAGCGCCCTAATGCAGACCGCCTCGCAGCAGCCTGACCTGCTGATGCTTGGCGATGGCACCGGCGCCTACATCTTCCCGGCCTTCTTCCCCATTGCCGATGGCATGTTCAGCGTCGTCAAGCTGATGGAACTGCTCACCATCACCGAGATGCGCCTCAGCGCGGTGCTGGCCGAGTTGCCACCCTACTATTTGGCTCAGGCCCGCGTGCCCTGTCGCTGGGAGTCGAAGGGCAAGGTGATGCGGATTCTCAACGAGCAGTACGCTGAGCGCAAGGCCGATCAGGTGGATGGGATTAAGATCGACCTGGGCAGCGAGTGGGTACTCATTCTGCCTGACCCCGATAGCCCTTTTTTTCACCTCTACGCCGAAGGCTGCAATGAAGAGCAGGCCCGCGTCCTCGTCGAGCAGTACACCGGCCTCGTGACCAGTCTCCAGTGACGCTGCGCCAAGGTTTCAGGTGCTAGGTTTCAGGTGTTAGACAAAGTTCGTAGCAACTTTACAGTTCTGGGACTTGCATCGCTTGCTGATGCGTTCGGCCTGAAACCTGAAACCCGGCACCTGAACCCTTGCCCAAGGCAGGAACCCAACCGGCGTGTTGCACGTCTAAGGAAGACAAGGTTCGTCGCAGTGTTGCAGTTCTGACGGGCATCGCTTGCTGCTGCGCTCGGACTGAAACCTGAAACCCGGCACCTGAAACCTTGCCGCAGCCGCCTGAACCCTGGTACACACATGACTGAACTGAACCTCATCGGCACGATTCTCGGGCGCTTCGAGATCATCAAAGAGCTTGGGCGCGGCGGGATGGCCGTGGTCTATCAGGCCCGCCAAACGGATCTCGACCGCATCATTGCGCTCAAGGTGCTGCCGCCCAGCCTGACTCACGATGCCAGTTACGTGGCCCGCTTTCGCCAGGAAGCCCGCAACGCCGCCCACCTCGAACACCCGCACATTATGCCCATCTACGAGATCGGCGAGGCGAACGGGCTGCACTATATTGCGATGAAGTACATCACCGGGCAAACGCTGAAGGATCTGGTGCAGGCCGAGGGTTCGTTTTCGGTGCAGCGTGCGGCGACCATCCTGGCCCAGGTCGGCGATGCGCTCGACCACGCCCACAAACAGGGCATCATCCACCGCGATATTAAGCCCTCAAACATGATGGTCACCGAAGAGGGCTGGGTCTATCTGACGGATTTCGGCCTGGCCCGTGGCACCGGCGGCACCACCGCTGGCCTGACCATGGCTGGCACCGTGATGGGCACCCCCGAGTATATGTCGCCCGAGCAGGCCCAGGGTCTGCCCAACGTTGGCCCGCCCACCGACATCTACGCCCTGGGGGTGGTACTCTACGAACTGCTGACCGGCACCTTCCCCTTCAAGGCCGACACGCCGATGGGCATGTTGGCGGCCCGCCTGCTCCAAGCACCCACACCGCCCCGCGACATCCGTGGCGACCTCTCCTCCCCCGTCGAGGATGTCGTGATGCGCGCCCTGGCCCGCAAGCCCGAGTCTCGCTTCGCCAGCGCCGCCGCGATGGTGGCGGCCCTACGTGTGGCGGCAGGCATTGGCAGCGCCGAGCCGCCCCGCCCTGCGACTCCAATGGCGGGCATGCCCGCCATCGGTGCCACGATCCTCACGCCATCGCCACCAGACCGAGCGGTCGCGCCGACGCCCGGCTCAAGCCCGCTCTATGTGCGGCAGGCCGCCCCGCCCCATGTCGTGGCGCCCGCAAGCGCGCTGCCGCCCTTCCCCACCGCACAAACGGTGCAGCCAAACGCCTTGCCGCGCAAAGGCCCGAACAATCTAACCGTGATCTTCGGTGCTATCGGCGTACTGGTGCTGGCGTGCATCGGCCTCTTGGTCGTCTTCGCCCGCAGCGGCCCCGGCCCTACCACGCCCCCCACCGCCGTGGTGAACGCGGATGTCCAGGCGCTGCTCACCAAGGCCGACCAGGCGCTCCAAAGCGAGACCGGCCTAGCCACGGCGATCAGCGACTACCGCAAGGCGCTTGAACTGGCCCCAGACGACCCGCAGGTACTGGCAAAGCTGGCCCTGTC
>CAIWXH010000034.1 GCA_903916565.1 uncultured Oscillochloris sp.
GCATCACAACGCCAAAGACCTGTCAGGTGCCGCACCTGACAGGTCTAGAGGGTTGCTCCCGGCACCATTGGCCCGCCGGCCATCAGCTACGCAGGGTGACAGACTGCCTGCGACGGGACAACTAAACGTTTCCGCGTCCCTACCACCCTCCCTGCATCCTTACGGAATGTACACGGTCACCTGCGGGTAGATCAGATCAGGGTTAGCGCCAAGGACATTCCGGTTCGCATGGTAGATCTGCGGCCATAAGACTTCGGTGCCGTAGGCGCGCTGGGCCATCCAGCGCAGGAAATCGCGGGGCTGGATGGTGTAGCGGGCGTGCTGGGTGATCACACCGCGCGCGGGCAGCGGCACGGCAGCGCTCACGACCGGGCTGGCAATCCCCGGCAGGGTCAGACGGTCACCCACGAAGATCAGGTTCAGATTGGTGTCGAGCAGGCGCGCATTGGCCTGCCAGATCGCCGTGGCGTAGGCCGCGTTGCCGTAGAAGCGCAGGGCGATGCCCGATAGCGTATCGCCGACGCGCACAATGTAGGTAGCAGGTCTGAGCGTAGCAGGCTGCGTCGTGACGGGCTTGGTCGTGGCAGGCTTGACCGCAACCGTGCGCGCCGCACCGACCTGCCCGCCGAAGAGGACGCCATCCTGGTAGCCTGGAGGCTGCACATAGCCGGATGGGGGCGGCGGCGGCGGCTGGGCCACGACGATTGCCGCAGGCGGCGGCGGCGGCGGCGGGGCGTTATCGTCCAGGGTGATCATCGGCAACTGCACCACCGCTTGGCTGTAGGTGTACGCAGCGGCGGGCAGCTTCGCCACGGTAGCGAAGCTCACGGCGGCAGACGGGGCGGGGGCCGCAGCCACGGGCGGCGTGCTAACAAGCAGGTGGGTGAGCAGCGCGTGATCGGCCTGCGCTGCGGTGTCGGCGACGACCAGACGGTCAGCCAGGGTGCCGCCAGTCGGGGGCGGCGGCGTCACGAGCGCCACGGGGGGCGCGGGGTCGTCATGCGGCTCGGCGAAGGCTGGGGTGGCCCCTACGCTTGCGGCGACGAGACTGCCAGCCAGCAGCAGCGTGGCAGCAGCAGCCAATGGTCGCACCGAGCGACGGGCCGAGGCGGGCACCGAACGAGCGTGGGGCAGCGGCATCAGACGCACCGGGGCAGCCCAAGGGCGGGCCAGAACCAGCGTGGGTGACTCGTCAGGCCCGGTGAGCAGCCGCATGAGCAGTGCGTGGTCGTCAAGGCAACCGGGCCATGCGCCCGTAAGCACGGCGGGGTCTTTCGCGTTCATCGCCACTCCCTTGTCGCTACAATGGTGCGGCTGGGCCGCACCTGACTACCCAATTGGGAACACGTTCGCTACTGGAGAGCATAGCATAGAAGCTCACGCGATCAAGGGGCTTCACGCCGGTCTGTGGAACGGCTTCAGCGCAACAGGTGTGTGTGGTGCATCGTCGCCCCGTCCTCAGCGCTGCGTCAGGGGTGCCTCAGACGGGGCTATGCTATAATCGGCCCCCGATGACCCTCGCACCGCCACTCTATGTTGCCCTGGCGCTCCCGCTGCTGCTCTACCTGCCCGGTTGGGCCTTGCAACGACGTTTGGGCACCCCCAATGACCCGCTCACCGCCGCCTTTGAGCGCATCGCCGTCAGCGCCCTGTGGAGCGGCTGGCTCGCGCTGCTGCTGGCTGAACTGGGCCTGTTCGCCCTGTGGCTGCACCTGCTCATCACCCTTGTGGGCGGC
>CAIWXH010000035.1 GCA_903916565.1 uncultured Oscillochloris sp.
GCCAACCGTGCGGAGGTTGGCCGTCACATCTTCGCCGACCTCGCCGTCGCCCCGTGTGGCCCCCTGGGCGAAGCGGCCCTCCTGGTAGGTCAGGGCGATGGCTAGACCGTCGATCTTCGGCTCGACCACATAGGCGACGGGCGTCTCGCTGCCAAGCAGGCGCACCACCCGCTCGCGCCACTCGTGCAGCTCGGCCTCGTCCATCGCATTGGCGAGCGAGAGCATTGGCTGCGGATGGCGCACCTTGGCGAATTGGGCGGCGGCCTGGCCGCTGACGCGCTGCGTGGGCGAATCTGGCGTGACCAACGCGGGGTGCGCCGCCTCGATGGCCCGTAGTTCGCGCACCAGGGCGTCGTACGCCGCATCGCTGAGCTGCGGATCGTCGCGTACATAATACTGATAGTTCGCCTCGACGAGGGCGACACGCAGTTCCTCGGCGCGGTGGGCGGGGTCAATTGTAGGCATTGACGATGCTCCTCCTGGCTTGGCTCAGGGCAACTTCGGCGCCAGCGACTCGCCGCGCTGCCACGCTTTCAAATAGACATACGGGCTGATCTCGCCACGGCGCGTCTGCCAATCGTCGGGCGTGGTGGGGTGCGAGATGCCAAAGTGCAGATGGGGCGGCGTCGAGCGGGCGTTGCCACTGTGACCAGTCAGGCCGAGGGCTTGCCCAAGGGCGACACGAACACCGGGGACAATCCCGTCGGCAATGGCCGAAAGATGCGATCCATAATAGCGCACGCCGTCGTCGCCCACAATTGCCACGGAGAGGCCACCGCGCAGCGCCGGGTTGTCCTTAGCCGGGTTCCACTGATCCTCGGCACTGACAAAATCCACCACGCCGCCGATCACCGCGCGAAACGTGCTGCCAACCGGGCAGAAAATGTCGGTCGCCGGGTAGTCGTGGTGGGCTTTGGCGTATGACACCTTGCCATTCGTCCCCACTGGAAAGACGTAGCCGTTAGGCACCACCGGCAGCGTTGGCGCGGGTGCGGCCTCGGTCGGCGCGGGCGAGGTTTGGTCGGGTGGCGGGGTTGCGATGGCGGCTGCCACCGCCGTCGGCTCCGTCGCCGTCGCCGGAAGTGTGGTGGCCGTCGGTTCCGTCATCGTCGGCGGCAGCGCGGTCGCCGTCGCGGGCAGCGCCGTGGGCGGCAGTGCGGTCGGGGGCAGCGCCGTGGGCGGCAGCGCCGTGGGCGGCAGCGCCGTGGGCGGAAGTGCCGTGACCGTCGCGGGCAGCGCCGTGGGCGGCAGTGTGGTCGCGCTGGGCGGAAGTGGCGTGGGCGGCAGCGCGGTCGCCGTCGCGGGCAGCGCCGTGGGCGGCAGCGCCGTGGCCGTCGCGGGCAGGCTCGTACTCGTGGCCTGAACTGCAACCGCCGCGCCAGGCGTCCCTACGCGAGCGACACCCTCGCCACAGCCAACAAGCAGCCCGAGGGCGATGAGCGTCCCGATGAAGGTCACTACAAATGTCCTGATCATAGTACTCCATTAGGCACCATTCGCGGGGCGCACGCCGCCGCAATGAACATAGGCCGACTGCGGTGGATTATCGGCTATCGGCTATCGGCTATCGGCTATTTCACCAGCCTAAGCGACTGCACCACGACCGTGCCGCCGTCCCCAACGCTCACCGGGTCAAGGCGCAGTCCCGTCACCACACCGTGCCAGCCGGGGGCGTTGCTCAGATCGAGCAGATAGGTCTGCGGTGCTGGCCCCGCCGCAAGCGTCCAGCGCACCGAGTGGGTTTCGTCCAGGCGGCCCTGCTCATCGAGAAAGAAGAGTTGAGCCTCGCGGGCCAGCGTCGTGGCGGCCATCCGCACCTCAACCGCCCGATAGTGTACCGTATCAATTCGCACCGGCGGGCTGCTGAGGGCGGGATCGGCTTCTGGGCGCAAGGCCCAGCCCGGCAGTGTGCTTGGGGCCGCCGCTGCGCTAACGACCTGCCAGCCCCAATGCGAGCGGGCGAAGTCCCAGCCGGGGCCATCGGCCAGCGCCTGGGTGCCGGGGAGGGCGAAGTAGGCGGGGCTGAACGCACCCATGGGCAACTGGTTCAGGGCAAGCTGATAGGGCGCGTAGCAGCTCGCCACCTCGTCAGGGCTTAGGCCAAAGCGCTCGGCAGGCGTGCGTGGCTCACCTTGGGGCGCAGGCGTCGGCCTGAGCGCCTCGGCTCCGATCAGCACCGCGTAGCCGCCGGACAGCGCCCCATCAATGCGTGACCGCAGCAACTCACAGGCCGCAGGCCAATCGCCATGCGCTCCCGCCATTGCCCGACTAAGCGACGTCACATTATTGCGATCCTCGTAGAACGGCAGATAAAGCTCGGGCAGCCCATCGGGCAGCACCAGCAGATCGCCGGGCGTGCTTTGCGCTGCCAATTCCCGCGCCGTCACGCGCTGAAGATCGAGCGCCGCGTTGCCCCGTCGCGTGATCGCGACGTAGTTGGTCGCCAGCATCGTCAGCGCGCAGACCACCAGCAGCGCTGGTCGCCACGCTTTTCGCCCCTGAGCCAAGGTTTCAGCATTGGCGCTTTCAACGTGACCGTTTGGCGTATCCCACCCCAACGGTGCCTTGCGGCTTTGCGGCTTTGCGGCTTTGCGCGAGATCGCCCCAGCCGTGTGTGGAACCGCGAGCGACGGTAACGCTGCGACAAACCTTGTCTGAGTGCCAAAGACCGCCAGCACCACCAGCAGGTAGAAGGGCGGCATGCTCGCGATCCAGAACTCGATATTGTCAGGCTCCCACCAGAGGAAGAAGGCTCCGTAGACAAGCAGCCAGCTAAAGCTGATCGCCACCGCGCCGCGCGGTGCCGTTCGCAGCCCGCGCCAACTTACGAGCAGAATGGCGAGCAGCGCCAGCCCCACCAGGGTGCCGCCCGGCTGAGCCAAGCTCGCGGTCAGACCTTGGCCCAACCGCACCACCTTGCCCCCGTCCACCGCCCCGCCCCAGAACCCCGTCGTGGCGTACCCCGCCATCCACGTTGTCAGCTCGCCCCACGAGCGAAAGCCACTCACGCCAAGCCCCACCCACAGATACGAGCCACCCACGATCAGGGCCAGCGGCAGCGCATAGGCGACGAGCAGCCGCAGCAGGCGTTTGTCCAGCGCCGTTCGTCCTTCGTTAGCGAGCGGCACGGCGAACGCGACGAGCGCCGGGATGCACAGCAGCACATTCGTCTGGTGGAACAGCACCGCACAGCCCTGCGCCAGCCCAAGGGTCGCCGCGAGCCGGGGCGAGGGGGCGCGGGCCAGGGCGAGCAGCAGCCCGAGGCAGACCACGAGGAAGAGGGCGGCAATCGTGTAGACCTCAACCTCGAC
>CAIWXH010000036.1 GCA_903916565.1 uncultured Oscillochloris sp.
GCCAGATTGCGTGATCAAAGGCAATATCTCGGTCAGCACGGGCAACAGACTGTACCATCTCCCTGGGATGGAAAATTACGACTCAACGGAGATTGATCTAGAAAAAGGTGAGCGCTGGTTCTGTACGGAAGCGGAGGCACTGGCCCAAGGATGGACAAGAGCCACCAAATAAGGTAATGTTCCCGCTCCCAGCCCCGCTACCCACCCCGCGCCCGTAGCTCAGTCGAGGAGATGTCCTCGCGGAAGCGGGTCTCGGGGATGGCGGTGAACATGGCGGCGTAGCCAGCAGGCAGCGTCAGGTCGGCGAGCGTTGCGAAGCGACCCTCGGCAAGCCGCCCGGCGACCAGAAAGCGGCACCCAGCTTGGCGCAGCGTCGCCAGCGCAGCGAGCATTCCCGCCTCGCCGCCATAGTAGCGCGGGGCGACCAGACGGGTCGCCGTATCATAGCCAAGCACAAAGGCCCGCCCAGGAAAGAGCGCCGCTTTCTGCACGAAGAGCGGTGCCCGCGAGAGCACAAGCGTGTGGCGGCCCACAAACTGCGCCGCCCGCCGGTCGATCTCCGCACGGGCAAGGGCACCTTTGTCAGCGTTGACCACCGCCAGTTCAAAGGCGACCGGCAACCCGGTGTGCGCCGCCGCCGCCGCCAGACCCTCGTGGCCCACATGCAGCGGGTTAAACGCCCCAGCGAGGATGGCCCCGTCCGGCGGATCGTCGGCGCGTACCGCGCCCCCCGGCAATATCGTCACCGTCGCAATGTGCCCAGCTAAAAGCGTATCGAGCAAAGAGGTGTGCATAGGCCAAATTGTAACAGACTCGTTGCCTGAGCCGCGCCAACGCAGCGCGTCATACTCTTTGGGCACGCACAAGGCTTGCTGATGCGCTCGACCTGACGGAGCTGCTGACCCTGCACCAGGCGTTGGGCCTGGGCAGCGGACGCGCGCTGGAAACGCCCCCGCCCTGGGCGTACCACCTCCAGCATATCCTCTGCGGCGACTGGGAGCCGGTGAACGATGGCGTGATCCGCTCGTCGGCGACGGCCTATCGCTGGGTCAGCCAGTTCGGGGGGCAACTGGTGCCGGTTGCGGCGCTGTTCGGGGTGGTGCGGAGCAGCGGCGTGGTGGGGATGGCCGAGAAGTGGGTGCGCGTGCACATCCCTGGGCGGCGGGGCTATCGCTGGATGTACGTCTCCGTGGCGGTGGACGGGTACACATATAGCAATCCTATATCCGGTTGTGAAGCACCGTGCCCGTCCAAAACGCCCGCCCGGTGGCTGAAGCCACGGGCTATGGGCTATCCAGGCCGCCTGCGCGGCCTGGATAGCCTGCGAAGGCAGGCTTCGCAGCTACAAGAGCCGGGGACGTTAGTCCCTCGGATTCAACAACCTGGGTAGGACTGCTATATGATCTGCTGCACATCGCCATCTTCCCGCACGTGGGCACGGCGAGTGTGCGGGCATTTCTGCTGGCCCTGAAGGCCAACGGCTACCGCCCCCAGGTCATCGTGACCGACCTGAACCAGGACTATGGGGGCGCTATCGCGGTGGTCTTTCCGCAGGCGGAGCACCATGAATGTGTCTTCCACGCGCTCCAGAACTGACAGGCCCAGGTGCGGAAGGTCTATGGGAAGGACGAGGCGCAGCTCACGCGCATCTTCTGGGCGCAGACGAAACGGACGGCGGAGCGGCGCTACGCACGGGTGCGGGCGGTCTACGTCGCCGCACAGCCGGAGGTGGCCCAGACCTACCTAGCGGTGTTCGCATGGTGCTACCGCTTTACGCCCTTCACGCAGGACGCCCAGCGGCGCATCCGGGGGAAGTGCCCGCTGGAACTGGCGGGCTACGACGTGAGCCGCCTGCCGATGGCGCAGATCTGCCGGGGCCAGCTGCTCGGCTGGCCGCCGGAAGCGCTGGCGGACGTAGTCCCCAGGGCGTAACGGTCGCGCACCCAGGTTTGCCGGTCATCCGGCCTTATGCTATACTGTACGGCGGCGTACAAATGCGCCAAATACACACACCTCACGCTGCGGCCGCCTCCTCCGAGGCGACTCGGTCAGGCCGCGATAGGCGGGGGTGGCGGCTGGAAGCATCCAGAGCATCAAGGAGCAGTAGACACATCATGACCCA
>CAIWXH010000037.1 GCA_903916565.1 uncultured Oscillochloris sp.
CACCAGGCTCGCCGCCAGCAGCGCAATCGTCCCCGTAAGCCGGTCGGGGCAGAGATTCTTCGCCATGCCCCAGACGGCCTGGGCCACCACCGCCACCGCCACGACCATCAGCCCGTGCAGCCAACTGCGCTCGGTCAGCGTGCCCATCAGGTTGAGACCGAGGGCGAACACCGTCAGCGCGGCCGCCGAAGGCAGCGTGAAGCCGCACCATGCCGCCAGCCCACCCAGCACCCCCGCCCGCATCGTCCCCAGCGCGATGCTCACCTGGCTACTCGCCGGGCCGGGTAAAAACTGCGCGAGCGCCACAACATCCGCGTAGGTTGTCGCGTCTACCCACTGGCGGCGGGTGACAAACTCTTCGCTAAAATACCCCAGGTGCGCCACCGGCCCGCCGAACGAGGTCAGCCCCAGACGGGTAAAGACCACCAGCACCTCCAGGGCACGCCCCGACGAGTTGGTCACGCTCAGACTGATTGGCTGCTCCAAAGTGGTTTTCATGTGGTTGCATTGTGCGCGTAGCCAGGGGCAGGGCAGTTGCAACATCGCCCGCCGGGGGGCTGAAGCCCCCGGCTCTTGATCTGCGAAGCCTGCCTTCGCAGGCTCGTCCAGGCCGCGCAGGCGGCCTTCGCACCGCGTAGCCCGTGGCTTCAGCCACCGGGCGGGCGTGAAACAACCCCTGTAGGATCGCTATAGTACCGCTTCCTAGCAGTTCCTGGAGGGTTGCGTGGTGATTCTCGTGCGGTATGGAGCGCAGCCGTACGTGGTTCGACCTTCGTGACCTTCGTGCGCTTCGTGGTAAAAAACTTGCCGCGCAGTTTCACCGCCCTGTAGCCAGGGGCGACGGGCAGGCCATTGTACAAGGAAAGTGCTATAGTCAAAGTCTCTGGCATACGCTTATCCCCGGAGCCTCCATTGTCCTACACCACCGCCATCGAGCGTCTGTCGGTGATCGAGCGTGCCGAGGCCGACCCGGCGATCAACCCAATCTGTCGCGGCTTTGTGTACACCCACGGCGGACGCACCGCCCGCTGCATCGTCCTCATCCACGGCTACACTAACGGCCCCGCGCAGTTCCGCGTCTTTGCCGAGCGGCTCTACGCGCAGGGGCACAACGTCTACGTGCCACGGGTGCCCGGCCACGGCCTCGCCGACCGGCTCACCACCGCGCTGGGCGAACTGAGCGGGGCCAAGCTGATCGCTTGGCTTGACCAGTCGCTTGAGATCGCCCACGACCTCGGCGAGCGGGTTGATGTCCTCGGCCTCTCGTTGGGCGGGAACCTCGCCGCCTATGCTGCCCAATGGCGCCCCGCTGTCCACCAGGCGGTGGTCATCGCGCCGGTGCTTGGCACCCCGAGCATCGCCGATTGGGCGGTCGGGCTGGTCGCGACCCTGGCCGCCCTTGGCCCCAACCAGTTCCGCTGGTGGGACGATCAGCTCCAGGCTACGATCCCCGGCCCGCCGCACGCCTACCCGCGCTACTCGACCCGCGCCCTTGGCAAGATCGTGCGCCTCGGCCACTCCATCCTGCGCGCCTCCGGCCAGCGCCCCCCGGTGGCCCGCGACATCGTCGTCGTCATCAACGCGACCGATCAGGCGGTCAGCAATGCGCCGATTGAGCAACTTGTCGCACGCTGGCGTGCCCACGGCGCCGCGGTTCGCACGCACTATTTCCCCGCAGCGCTTGGCCTCATCCACGATTGTATTGACCCAACCCAGCCCCGCCAGCAGATCGACGTGGTCTACCCGGCCTTGCTTGAGCTGGTGGGGTAAATGCAAAGACCTGTCAGGTGCGCGCACCTGACAGGTCTAAGGGCACTTCACAAAACAGCAGCGCTACTCGTGGGTCGGCCCCCAGTTGGTCGGCGTGCGCCAGAGGCTCGACAGAATCAGCTCGCGCACATTGACCAGCTCTTTGGGCAGGCGGTCGTAGAGCTTGATGAACAGCTCCTCGTGGAGCAGGATCTCCTGCTGCCAGTCGGGGATGTTCAGGCGCATCACGTCGTCGAACTGCTCGCGGCTGAAGTCAATGCCGCGCCAGTCGAGGTGGTCGTAGTCAGGAATCCAGCCAATCGGACTCTCGTAGCTGAACGCCTCGCCGTGCGAGCGCTGCACGATCCACTTAAGAATCCGCATATTGTCGCCGAAGCCGGGCCAGGCGAACTTGCCGTTGGCGTCCTTACGGAACCAGTTCACGCCGAAGATGCGCGGCGGGTTGTAGATCTCGCGCCCAAACTGCAGCCAATGGTTGAAGTAGTCGCCCATGTGGTAGCCGCAGAACGGCAGCATGGCGAAGGGGTCGCGGCGCACCACACCCTGCGCGCCAAAGGCGGCGGCGGTCGTCTCCGAGCCCATGGTTGCAGCCAGATAGACGCCGTAGTTCCAGTTAAACGCCTGGTAGACCAGCGGCACGGTGGTGCTGCGGCGCCCGCCGAAGATGAAGGCGTTGATCGGCACGCCCCTGGCATCGTCCCAGGCCGGGTCAATCACCGGGTTGTTGCGGGCTGGCGCGGTAAAGCGGGCGTTGGCGTGAGCGGCAGGCGTAGCGCTCTCGGGCGTCCAGTCGTTGCCCTTCCAGTCGATCAGGTGGGCGGGCTTCACCTTGGTCATGCCCTCCCACCAAACATCACCGTCATCGGTCAGGCCGACATTGGTGAAGATCGTGTCCTTCGTACAACTCTCCATCGCGCTGGCATTCGTCTCGTACGATGTACCCGGCGCAACGCCAAAGTAGCCCGCCTCGGGGTTAATCGCGTAGAGCTTGCCGTCGGGGTCAGGCTTAATCCAGGCGATGTCATCGCCGACCGTCGTCACCTCCCAGCCCTCTTCCTGGAAATCCTTGGGCGGGGCCAGCATCGCAAAGTTGGTCTTGCCACAGGCCGAGGGGAAGGCAGCGGCCACGTAGGTCTTACGCCCGTTTGGCTCCTTCACACCCAGGATGAGCATATGCTCGGCCAGCCAGCCCTCCTGGCGGGCCATCGCCGAGGCGATCCGCAGGGCAAAACACTTCTTGCCAAGCAGGGCGTTGCCGCCGTAGCCCGAGCCGTACGACCAGATCGCACGCTCTTCGGGGAAATGGACGATGTACTTGGTGGTCGGATTACAGGGCCAGGCAATGTCTTTCTGCCCAGGCTCAAGCGGGGCGCCCACCGAATGCAGACAGGGGATGAACTCGCCGCTGGTGCCAAGCACCGGATAGACGGCCTTGCCCATCCGGGTCATAATCTGCATGTTCACCACCACGTATGGCGAGTCGGTCAACTGAATGCCGATATGGGCAATCGGCGAGCCGAGCGGCCCCATGCTGAAGGGGATGACATAGAGCGTGCGGCCACGCATGCTGCCCGTAAAGAGCGGGGTCAGTAGCTCCTTCATCTCCTTCGGGGCCATCCAGTTGTTGGTGGGGCCAGCGTCATTCTTGGCGATTGAGCAGATGTAGGTGCGATCCTCAACCCGTGCGACATCGCTGGGGTCTGAACGCGCCAAAAAGCTGTTTGGGCGCAACTCGGGGTTGAGCTGAATGAAGGTGCCCGACTCGACCATCTGGTTGCAGAGGGTGTTGTACTCTTCCTGCGAGCCATCACAAAAATGGACTTGGTCAGGCTGACACAGGGCGACGACTTCGCCGATCCACTCCTTCAGACGTGCGTGGCCGATATAATCCGGGAACTGCATACGGTACTCCTCATTCGTTTGAAACGACCCTTCGTTGTCACAGGGTTGGACAGGGCGTTTCGCACGGCGCATCATAACACACGAAGCAATGCACAGTGTTAGCGCCTCCACGCGCATCAGGGCTGAGGCAACGCCCGGTGGCTGAAGCCACGGGCGACGCAGTGCGAAGGCCGCCTGCGCGGCCTCGTGAAGCCTGCGAAGGCAGGCTTCGCACCTCCACCGGCGGGCGACGGTGCATCAGCCCTGCGGTGCATGGCGGTTGTCTAGGCGGCTGGTGCGCTACAATAGCGCCATGCACACCATTGATCTGAATTGTGATTGTGGCGAGAGCTTCGGCGCATGGAGCTTGGGCGACGACGAGGCTGTGCTGCCACACGTGACCTCGGCCAATGTGGCCTGCGGAGGCCACGCTGGCGACCCGACGGTCATGCGCCGCACGGTGCGCCTCTGCCACGCACTCGGGGTGGCGGTGGGCGCACACCCAGGCTACCCCGATCTCCAGGGCTTCGGTCGGCGGGTTATGCCTATGGCCCCCGACGAGATCGAGGCGCTCGTCTTGGCCCAAATTGGTGCCCTGCACGCCATCGCCCGCGCCGAGGGTGTGACGCTGCGCCATGTCAAGCCCCACGGTGCCCTCTACAATCTGGCCGCCATCACGCCAGCCGTGGCCGAGGCGGTCGCTCGCGCTGTCGCTGCCTTCAGCCGCGAGCTAGTGCTGGTGGGACTGGCTGGCTCACAGTTGATTGTCGCAGGCCAGGCGGCGGGCTTGCGCGTGGCCCGTGAAGCCTTCGCCGACCGGGGCTACGCCGCCGACGGCACGCTGCTCGCCCGTGGCACACCCGGCGCGCTCATCCTCGATCCGGTAGCCAACTTGGCCCAGGCCATGCAGATTCTCGCTGGCGCTGTCCTCAGACCCGACGGCACGCCGGTCGCCATAGCTGCCGATACGCTCTGTCTGCACGGCGACACGCCCGACGCCGCCACTCGCGCCGCCTTCCTGCGCCACGGGCTAGCCAAGGCGGGGGTGTCGGTGGCGAGCCACTAGTACACATCGGCGGAAATGCGCGGCAGGTTTTTTTACCACGAAGCGCACGAAGGTCACGAAGACCGAACCGCTTGCGGCTGCGCTCCGTGCCTGACGAAAATCACCGCGTAGGTCTATGCAAACACTCTGCTGGAACATTCACCCGCTGGGCGAGGCCGCGCTGCTGGCCGAGGTCGTCACCGACGACCACGGGGCGGCGAACCAGGCCGCCCTGGGCGCAGCGGCGGCCCTTACGGCGAGTGCGCCGCCTGGGCTGAGGGCGACGGTGCCGGCGATTGCCTCGCTGCTGGTCTGCTTTGACCCCCTGGTGATCGCCCACAGGGCGGTCGAGGCGCAGATGCGCGCCGCCTTGGCGCACGCCGAGGGCACGCCGACCACGGGTCGCCGCGTCGAGATCCCCGTCACCTATGGCGGCGAGGACGGCCCCGACCTGACGGCGGCGGCGCAGCGCCTTGGGCTAACCCCTGGCGAGCTGGTGGCGCTGCATTGTGCGGGGCCGTACCGGGTGCTGATGCTTGGCTTCGCGCCGGGCTTCCCGTATATCGGGCCGCTGCCACCCGCCATGCACCTCCCACGGCGGGCGACACCGCGCTCAGCCGTACCGCCTGGCACAGTCGCCATCGCCGCCGGTCTCACCGGCATCTATCCGGCCCGCCTGCCCGGCGGCTGGCATCTGCTTGGGCGCACCACTCTGCGCCTCTTCGACCCCGCCGCCGCGCCGCCCGCCCTGCTCGCGCCAGGGGATCTGGTGCAGTTTGTGGCGGTTTCCGCCCGATGACCACTTCGCAGTTACGCGCTAGTACACGTCGGCGGAAATACGCGGCAGGTTTTGTACCACGAAGCGCACGAAGTTCACGCAGGCCAAACCGCGTGCTGCTGCGTTCCATGCCGTACGAGAATCACCACGCAACCACACCGGAACTTGCAGAAAGCTGTACTAGTGTTCGCACGCGCAGCGCTTGCCGCTGCGTTCGGCCTGAACCCTGGCACCTGAAACCTAGCACCTGAACCCCTGTCTATGATCGAGATCATCGCCGCTGGGCCGCTGCTGACGGTGCAGGATGCCGGACGCCCCGACGCCCGGCGCTACGGGGTGCCGCCGGGTGGCGCGATGGACACCTTCGCCCTGGTGGCGGCGAACCGGCTGGTCGGCAACCTGCCTGGGGCGGCTGTCCTTGAGGCGACGGCGGGCGGCGTCGTGCTGCATTTCTCGCGTGCGACCCTGGTGGCGCTGACTGGCGCCAACCTGGGTGCCACCCTCGACGGACGCCCTTTGGCCGCGTGGACAGCGGTGCGCGCCGCCGCTGGGGCACGGCTGCACCTGCCCGGTCGCCGTGAGCGCTGGGGTGCCCGCGCCTACCTCGCCGTAGCTGGCGGCATCGCCGTGCCGCCCATTCTCGGCAGCCGATCAACCAGCCTCAGTGGCGGCTTCGGCGGGCTAGACGGGCGGTGCCTGCGCGCTGGCGACAGGTTGCCGCTCGGCACGCCCACCTACGCGGCGACCCTGGCGTTTGGACAACACTGGCCCGCGCAGGGGCGGCCACCGTATCAGCCCTGCCCGATCCTACGGCTGATACCAGGCCCGCATCTGGCCTGGTTCGCCCCAGAGCGCATTGCCGCCTTAGCGGCGACCACCCTGCGCGTCGGCACCACCTCAAACCGTATGGGCTACCGGCTTGATGGTCTGGCCTTGCCCTATCGTCGCCCGTGCAGCCTGCCGTCCCTTGGCGTCATCCCCGGCGTTATCCAGGTGCCGCCCGACGGCGCACCCATCCTGCTGATGGCTGACGCCCAGACCACCGGCGGCTACCCGGTGGTCGGCGTCGTGATTGGGGCCGACCTGCCCCTGGCCGCCCAGTTGCTGCCCGGCGACGAACTGCGCTTTACCTTTACCACACTGGACGAGGCGCTGGCGGCGCGACACGCCCAGGCTGAAGCGCTGGCCCAGCCCCTCGACCGCGACGAGGGCGATCTTCTGTCCAGCCTAGCCGGCGCTTAGTAAGATCGCCCTCGGAGCGGGTGAGCAGGTGCGGGGCAGCGCCCGCGCTGGGTTTAGGGCAGGCGCTCGATATAGATCGGCGAGAAGCCGACACCGATCTGGATAGTCGCACCGGGCTGCGTGTTCACCGGGGCGCCGTCGCGCGTGTAAGCGGCCCGGAAGCGGTCGCCGGGTACACTGATGGTCTGCACCGCGCTGCTGCGCGACCAGACGACATCAACCACGGTCGGCCCCTTGTCATAGCGATAAGCCTCGGTCGCAGCGCTATAGGTTGTCGCCTTGGCGCCAAAATGCTGCCCGACGCGCTGGATGAGATGCTGATAGGCGGTGTAGACCGGGCGCGGCTGCTGGTTAGCATCAAGCAGCGCAGCATTGCGCCAGCCCGGCCCGTTGAGCGTGTACCACGACATCTGTTGAATGCCCTCTGCCGCTGCCCTGCTCATGACGCGCACCACATAATCAGCCTGACCCTGGAAGAATGCGGGGGTTAATGGTACGCAGTCTTGGGTTACTAGGTCGCGAGCGCACACCAGCCCAGTCTCGTTCACCCAGAGCGGCTTGGTGACCTTATAGCGCTGCATAACCGCCCGAAGAAAGTTGGCTTTGCCGAGCAGCCAACCACCGTAATCCTTCCAGTCGTTGCCAGCATCTAGGTCGTAGTCGATCTGCGGGGTCGAGTACCATGCGTATGCGTGGTAGGCCACAACATCGAATGAACTAGCCGCACCCGCCCGCAGAATACCCTCAAGGAAGTTTTCGGGGTGCCCTAGAGCCGGATTAGTCGTGTTGGGGGTGGCGAGCAGCAGCCCGCCGATCACAATCGTCGCCCCAGGGTCGGCCCGCCGGATCGCCGGGGCCACCACATTGAGCATGCGCCCATAGCGCTCTCCGCCGTAATATGGGTCAAGGATGTCGCCCCAACAGCCATAAATCTGATCTTTCTCGACGAGGTTCGGATCGACATCAGGCTCATTGCCGATCTCCCAGTAGCGTACGCGATCCTTATAGCGGTTGACCAGCGCCTCCATAAAGGCGGCGAACGCGGCGTGTTCGGCGTCTTTGATCGCCCCGCACGAGGTCGGCAGAATCGTGGCCCACGCGGGCGAGTCAGCAACAATCACCACTGGTTCGAGCTTGAGCGCCACATTGGCCGCCAGCTCCTGCTCGAAGGCAGCCACAGCCAGGGCATCCCAGTTGTAGGTGCGGCTGGGGGTTGGCTGCACACTGCGCCAACTGAGATTATGCATCCGCGACCAGCGTGCCCCGAGCTGGCGGGCTTGCTCGGCGACAAGCGGATTGGACCCTATAACCGCAGGATTGGCCTCGAAGCCGAAAATTGAGGGCACGCCCATGCGGGTAACCAGGGGCAGATAGGTTTGATAGGTTTTCTGCATGCCCTGCGAGCGTGCAGCGGGCGGTACATAAATCAGGGTCACCGTGAGGATCAGCAAAAGCGCCAGTGCTACTCGGTGTCGGATG
>CAIWXH010000038.1 GCA_903916565.1 uncultured Oscillochloris sp.
AACGGCGATTACGCGGGCGAGGCCGTGCTGCCTTTCACTAGGGCTGGCGGCGAGCTGATCGTGCCCTTCGCCATCGAGCTTGGCATTAAGGTCGAGGAGCAGCGCCGGGGTGAGCGCCGCGTTGTCGGCCTCTCGTTTCAGAACGAGTACCTGGTCTTCGAGGAACACGACCTAGCGATCACGACCTACCACCTCATCAGCGGCGTTGATCGCGCTGCCGAGGTGACGGTGGAGCATAGCCGCCTGAATGGCTACGACGTGGTCGCGCCACGCGCCCCCGACGAGGAGAGCGCTGGCTTCGCTCGTTGGCGCGTGCCCTGTGCGCCCCAGTCGCGCACGCAGCTCATCATCACCGAGCGGTGGCTCACGCAGCGCTTTGAAGAGGTGAGCAGCCTCAATGGTGCCCGACTTCAGGAGTTTCTGCGCGACAAGCTGCTTGACGCAGCTACGGTCAAGGCGCTCGACGCCATCTTGGATCTCTATCGCCAAGACTATGAGGCTGATCAGCAGATTGACAAGCTTGCGGCGGAGCGCGAGACGATCTTCAAGCAGCAGCGCCAGATCCAGGGCAACCTCCAGCCTCTTGGTCGCGACGGCGAAGAGGGAGTGCTACGCCAGCGCTACGTGACGACCCTCGGCCAGCTTGAAGATCGGCTCGCCGCCTTGGCCGTCGAAGAAGCACGCCTGCGTGAGCTGATTGCCGACCTTGCGGAGCAGGCGGCGAAGCGCCTGAAGCGCTTGTCCAAGCCGTGACCTACAGCCAGTGGAGCTGTGGAGCTGTGTTGCCTCCTCTACACCTCTACACCTCTACATCTCTACTGAACCATGGCTAAGCCGCGAAGCCTCGCTCGAATCGCTCCCGCACCACTGCTGGCGTTGCCGTGGCGGCAGCTTGCCCGCCCGCTGGTGCTGGCCGCGCTGCTGACTGTGATCGTCGTCGCGGCGAACCTGCTCGCTCTGCGCCTCAGCCCGCACGGCTACACACTCGATGTCGGCACCCGGCAGGATCGAGTCGCCGTGCCCGGTTTCCACGGCCCCGAGCACGATCAGGCTGGCACCACCTACCGCTGGTCGAATGGCAACGCATCTCTGCTGCTCTATGGCCCCGTGAGCAGCGGTACGACGCTCACCACGCTCACGCTTGGCTGGCTACCGCCGGGCACCACCGCGCCGCGCCGTGTGACTCTGGCGCTCGACGGTCAGCCCTGGACAAGTTTGGCTGCGCTCGATCAGCCTCGGCGCTACACCTTCTTATTGCCCCCCGACGCATTGACCGACGGCGCGATCCAGCTTGGTCTACGCAGCGACACCACGGTTGCCACCGCTGACGCACGGCCCCTGGGCGTGCGCGTAGACGCTGCTGCACTTAGTTGGTCTGTCGGGGGCTGGTACTTGCCGCCCTTCGGCGTACTCAGCGCCCATGTGGGGCTGACATTCCTGTGGGTGGTGCTCGCTCGCCATTTAGGGCTGGGGCGCAGGGCAACCGCAAGCGTGACCAGCGTGCTGCTCGTCAGTCTCGTGGCGTACACGGCGCTGGTACCAGGGCTGGCGCCACTCTGGCTGGGGCGTCTGCTCGGGGCCGGTCTGGTGAGCGCCGCAAGCATCTGGGGTGCTGGCCGCGTGCTGGCTCGCGCCGAGCCTACGGCCTCGTCGGGCTTTCGCAAAGCGTTGCTGTTGCTCACCCTGGCGGCACTGGCGCTCCGATTGCTCGGTGTCCTCTACCCGCTCTTTTTCTCGCACGACCTGTTGGTGAATGGCGGGTGGCTGCACAGCGTACAACTGGGCAATCTGAGCCTCTTCGACCGGCCCTCGGAGTTTAGTCGGCGCATCGTTGCGATCTCGCCGACAGCCTACATCCTGGCCCTGCCAGTCGCACTGGTCGGTGACCAAGGACTAGCCATCCAGGGGCTGTACACGCTGCTCGATGGTACGACGCCGCTCCTGGTGGCCCTGTTGGCGCGCCGCCTGGGGCTTGGCGAGCGGGCTGCTCTGGTGGCCGCCGCGCTGCTTGCGCTGCTGCCGATGCAGTTCACGATTCTCTACTGGGGCTTCGTCAGACAAATCGTTGGACAGTGGCTAACGCTATGCTTCATGGTTGTGCTGGCGGGGCCACCGCCGCGCCGCACCGTCGGCTGGCTGGTCGCTGGCACGCTCAGTGTCGTCAATTTGCTCATTCACCCCGGTGGGCTGCTGCTCGCAGGCGTCGCCGTGGGCCTCTATCTGCTGGCAGGCTTCGTTGTGGCGACCGCGACGAGCAACAGACCGGGGCGGCCACAAGGGCCGCCCGTACCACCGGCAGTGGAGCGCAGACGCGGTACGGGCGGCCCTTGTGGCCGCCCTACCCCGCATCTAGCCTACTGGCGCGGCTGGAGCCTCAATCTGCTGGGTGCCTCTGCCGTCGCCTTGGGCGTGCAATACGCCGAGGCGGCTCGCCTGATGGTCGGCGGTCTACTCGATGACTCAACGGCCTCTCCCAACAGCACCAGCCAGCTTACCGATCAGGCGGCGCGACTCAATCAAATCTGGGTTGGGCTGGACGCATCGTTTGCACCTTTGCCCCTGGCGCTGGTGGGTGTGGGCCTGGGCGCACTGCTCTGGCGCACGCAGGGGCGCGCACGACTGCTCGTGGCGGCGTGGCTCGGCAGCGCGTTGCTCTTCCTGCTGGTAGACATCGTGACGGGTCAGCAGGTACGCTACGGCTATTTCAGCGCACCAATCGTCTGCGCCGGGGTCGCCGCCCTGCTTGAACCAGTCCTCTCGCGCCGCATGGGGCTGATCGTCGCATGGACATTGGTGGCGGTGGTGGCGGTCGCCGGGGTTGGCTTATGGACGGGGGCGATCCTCTACGGCGTTAAGCCCTCGGTGAACGCGCTGACACACTAAAGGGCGTCCTGATGGACGCCCCTTGCCTAAGGATACACGCTATGACCCGTCGTCTCGACACGCGCACGCTGTTCATCATGCTCGCCGCGCTCGCCGTGGGTGTGGCTTGGGCCGCGTTCAACCTAGCCTCGACCGACGGTGCGCGCAATGATGCGGTGGTGCGCGCCCTCGTCTGGGCCGTCTTCGCGGCCCCGTTCGCCCTCTTCCTCGGCTGGCTGGCAGCGCGGCGGTACGAGTTGGGTCTGGCCGCCTTTTGCTGCTTCTGCCTCTACTTCTTCACCTTTTTTGTCGCCCAACGCATCGAAAGCCTAGTCGTCAGCCCCGAGGCGGCGGCGGGCAACGGCCACAGCCTCTACTTTACGCTCGCCATTGCCATTCACACCATCGTGGGGATAGGCTTGTCCATCTGGCGAGCCATCGCGCCGCCCATCGCAGCATCTGCGGCTCAGACCGCAGACGTGGGCTAGATCAACGCCGGGCCGCTACAGCAGATTCCCCAGCGGCCCCAGGTTGATGTTCAGGTCTTCCTTTTTCAGCTCGAAGATCACCAGCAGTTCCTCCATCCGCTCGTCAAGCCGCATAAAGGCCAGCCCCAGACGCTCGATCTCGGCATCGCTGAGTGTCCCGTGCTCGACGCGGCGCAACGCTTGGCGCTCCATCAGTTGACGTAGCAACTCGATCACGGTCAGCACCAATTGGGCTAAGCCGCGCTCAACCTTGTCAGGGTCCAAAATCACCCGGTTGCGCCCCGCCAGGTTCCCTGGGGTAAGCTCGGCCACCAGTGACTCAATTGACTCAACATCGTCCGGGGCGCACAAAAGCTTCTCGGTGACCTTGGTAAGTAATTGCGTCGCACTGACCTCTGGCATCTCATTGGTCATCGCAGCCCCTCCGCTGTTCGCTCAAAAAGCGACGGCCCTTGTTCAGTCTCGATAAAGCTGTAGGCGGGCCAAGGGCCGGTGGCTACGAAGGCGAGGGTCGGGTGCGCCGCCTGCAGCGCGGCGATGCGTTCGCGCATCGCGGCAACCTGCTCGGGTAGCAGCAGATAGGCGACCTTCAGCAGTTGCTTCGGTCGCGTTGAACGATCCTGCACCACCGCCTCAGCCAGCGGTGTCAGCTCGGCGGTGATCTGCTCGGCCAGTGCCTCTGCCGCCGCCCGCCGTCGGCTCTCGTGCTGCTCGACCGCAAGCAGCGCCTGCATATACCCGCGCCCGTTGGTGAAATCGGCAGCACGCGGGCGGGCGGGTGGTGCCTCAACCGGCGCGGTGTCAAGTACCCGCAGCGCCAGTTCGACCCGACCGCGCACCCGCGCAAGGCTGCGGAGAAAGCTCGCCTCGTGGCGGGCCAGCGCCTCGGTCAATGCCTGCTCGCTGCCCGTTGTGCCAAAGCGCGCCGGCAGCACCCCGCGCCCGACCATCAGCGCCTCAATCACCGCCTCGTGGCGCAGCAGATTCGCCTGGGTCAGCGGCACCTTTTCCACCTCAACCAGGCTCACCACCGCCAGCAGCGCACCCGTGGGGAAACCGAGCAGCGGTGCATCCCCGATGCCGGTGAGTTGCGGCAGCCCTTGATCCGTCCGATCCACAATTGCGTAGAGGTACAGGCTACCCATGAGATGACCACCGCATTAGACAAGGTTCGTGGACGCTTTAGCGTTTGGGCACACGCAGGGCTTGCTGATGCGTTCGGCCTGAAGCCCGAAACCTGGCACCCGAACCCTTGGCTTAGGCCCAATACTTTTCAAATAAGCCGATCTTGCACCGGCCTTTGCCCCTCACCCCCGGCCCCTCTCCCTCATGGGGAGAGGGGGGATTCCGCAGCAGGACGCTTCCGACTCCCCCTCTCCCGCTCAGGGAGAGGGGGCAGGGGGGTGAGGGCTGGGCGGCAGCAGTCCTTATTTGAAAAGTAATGGGCTTAGACCGATGGCGTCTCAATCAGTTGCTGCCATGCCTTCTCGCGCATCTGCTCAGCCGTGTCTATCGAGCAGAGCATCGCCTTTAGGCCAAGGTAGACTAGATCCACATCGGCGACCGAGATGACCAGTTCGCCCCATAGCAGCACGCCCTTGTCGAGCGCGCGGTCGAGGAGATCGACAATTGTTAGATCGCTGGTGTCCCACTTGGCGGTCTCCATCACGCGGCCTCCTGCTGTTCTGGCGTACTGAAGCTGTAGGCAGGCCACGGGCCAGTCAGTTCAAAGTTGAAACCGTGGGGACTGTACTCCGCCACTAACTCGTCGAGCGCGGCCCGAAAGGTCTCGAACTCGCTCTCGGCCACGAGGTACGCCCCATTCAGCACCATCTCCTCGGCGTGGCCGTGCAACTGTTGGGGCTGAAGTGTGCCCGCTTGCGCGGCCCGCACCTTCGTCGCCAGTTGCGCTCCAATCGCCTCGACCTCCCGACGGCGTAGATCATCGGCACCCTGTTCCGCAGCGCGTTGGAGCCGCTTCTCAAGCATATAGCGTGCCCCCGGTGAGGCGGCGTTGACCGTGGTTGCCAGTTGGCGCAGTTGCGGCACCTCACTTATGGCCCACGTCACGAGCGCCGCCCGGTCACAGAAGATCTTCACGCCCCATTCCTGCGCGCCCTCCACCCGGTCGAGGGCCGCCCCGACCCAGGCGCTATTCGCCTCAAGCGCCTCGTGCAGGCTCGCCTCGTTCGTGTACACCGTGCAAAGCTTGAGTGGGAGGAGCGTATAGTGTTCATTCAGCGCCGCGATCACCCGCTGATGCCCACGGGCCAGCACCTCCAGCCAAAGGGTGTTCTGAAAGCGCTCCCTGAGCAGTTCCAGATCGTACTCTGCCAGCGCGACATCGCTCACCAGGGCCAGCACCTCGCCGTGAACGACCTCGCGCACCGTGTGGCGCGGGTCTACCCCAACGATTGGCGCAGCCGCAGCAGCGCTCACCCCCGGCTTCGGTCGCGCCAGCGCATACGCATAGTAGGCGCGGTTCTCAAGCAGCGCCGTGACGATTTCGGCATCTGGCAGCGGTACAGCATCCATTGTTGTGATCTGCATACGTGTTGTTCCCTCACCCCCAGCCCCGCTTCACCTTGAGTGAGATCGGCTCCCCCTCTCCCGTTCAGGGAGAGGGGGCAGGTGGGTGAGGGCTGTTCGGCGGCAATCTTTATTTGAAGCGTAGCATCCCTACAGCGCCACCTCTTGGCGTCTGAGGCTAATCAGCAGCGTGCCCTCAATCGCCTCACGGTCGAGGTGACAGACCCAGTCGTTACCAGCCTCGACCGGGGCCTGAGCATGGGCGACCGCCGTCAGCAGCTTATACGCTGCCGTCAAATCTTCCATCTCGGCACCAGCGACCGCGCTACCGGGGTTGTGGTCGGGATGCGCCAGCGCCGCCAGGCGCCGGTAGGCACCCTTGATCGCCGTCGCGCTCGTGGTCGGCTCAAGGCCCAGGCTAACCCGCGCCGCCTCGACCGCCTCGGCTGGCGGGGGCTGCACCTCAAGCGTGGCAAAACTGTACGCCGGCAGCGGGCCGACACAGCGAATCTGGAGCGTCCCGGCGAACTGGGCGTCGAGCGTGTTCAGCCGCTCGTCAAGTTCGGCAGTGCGCGCCTCGTCAATCAGCAGCGCCAGATTGCTCACCATCGTGTCGTCCATCAGCGGATTCTCAATCGTGTCCTCGGGCAGGTCGCGCAGCACCGCGAGGATCTCGGTGGCGATGGCGCGCCGCCGCTCTTGCAGCGCCGCGTGGACGAGTTGGCCCACCAGCATCCGTCCCGCCTCAAGTTGCTCGGGCGGCAACTGCGCGACCTGCTGCTTCACCGCCACAATACGCTCGTCGGTGGCGATCTGCTGAATCACCTTGCCGACATCCCAGAGCACCACCACCTCGTACTGCTCCTTGCTGGCGTAGGTCGCCAGCGTGTCACGGAACATGCCAGCGCCATGGCGCAGCAGTGCCCGCAGCCGCGCCTCATCGGGCAGAACCGTGCCAAACTTGATCGGCAGCACCGCGTAGTCGCGGCGCACCGTCTCAAGCACACGCTGGTGGGCGGACAGGAACTGGATCGCCTCGGCCCGCCCAAGCCCGCTGAAGCTCGTTTGGGCCACCTCGCTAGTCACCACGGCCAAGTTACCCTCACCAACGGTGTAGACATCGCGAGACCCGTCAATACTGCCCACCTCGAAGATCACCGGCGCATCAGTGCTTATGATCCCGTAAACGTAGCGCCATGTCAGCGTAGGCTGCGGCAAAGTGCTTACTGGTGACGAAGAGATTAGTGAAGTCATCGATTCCTTCTTTCTGCCCTTGCGCCGTTGCTACGGCCAGAGCCTGTTCCAGATAGGCGCGGATCCCCAGCATCGCGGCCTGATGGCACAGGCCCTCCAGGTCGGCGCCCACCCAACCCTCCGTCTCGCTCGCCAGCACGGCCAGATCGACATCGGCCCCCAAGGGCATTTTGCGCGTCTGCACGGCGAGAATGGCGCGGCGGGCAAGCATGTCAGGCCGTGGCATTTCGACCAGGAAGTCAAAGCGTCCCGGTCGCTGAAGCGCCGTGTCCACCCGGTCAAGCCGGTTGGTCGCCGCCAGCACCACCACGCCCTTGAGCGCCTCGATCCCGTCCATTTCCGTCAGCATCTGGCTGACCATGCGCTCAGTCACGGCGCTGTCACCGCCGCCGCGTGGCGGGGCGATAGCGTCAATCTCATCGAAAAAGATGATGCACGGGGCCGCCTGACGCGCCTTGCGGAAAATCTCGCGGATGCCCCGCTCCGACTCGCCCACCCAGCGGTTGAGCAGTTCCGGCCCCTTCACCGAGATAAAGTTGGCCTCGCTCTCGCGGGCCAGCGCCTTCGCCAGCAGCGTCTTGCCGGTACCAGGGGCACCGTGCAGCAGAATACCCTTCGGCGGACGCACGCCCACATAGTCGAAGGCCCGCGAATGGCGCAGGGGCCACTCGACCGCCTCGACCAGCAGGCGGCGCACATCCTCAAGGCCGCCCACGTCATCCCAGCCCACATCAGGCACTTCGGTAAAGACCTCGCGGATGGCCGATGGCTCAATATCCGCCAGGGCTGCGGCGAAGTCGTCGCTGGTCACCTCAAGCGCCATCAGCTTGTCAAATGGAATCTGGGCCTGACTAAAGTCAATGTCGGGCAGCAGGCGGCGCAGGGCCACCATCGCCGCCTCGCGACAAAAGGCTTGCAGGTCCGCGCCGACAAAGCCGTGCGTGATCGCCGCCAGCCGATCCAGGTTCACATCAGCCGCCAGCGGCATGCCACGGGTGTGAATCTCAAGGATCTCGCGCCGCCCGTCTTTATCGGGCACATTGATCACGATCTCACGGTCAAAGCGACCGGGCCGTCGCAGCGCTGGGTCAAGGCTGTTGGGCAAATTGGTCGCGGCAATCACAATCACGTTGCCGCGTGACTCAAGCCCGTCCATCAGGGCTAGCAGTTGGGCCACCACGCGGCGCTCGACTTGGCGGTCGCCGCTCAGATCCTCGCGCTTGGGGGCGATGGCGTCAATCTCATCAATGAAGATGATCGCCGGGGCGTTCTTACGCGCATCCTCGAAGATGCCGCGCAGGTTCGCCTCCGAGGCGCCGTAGAGCTTATCAATAATCTCGGGGCCGTTGATTGTCACAAAGTGGGCGCTCGTCTCGTTCGCCACCGCACGGGCGATCAGCGTCTTGCCAGCCCCCGGCGGGCCGTAGAGCAACACGCCTTTTGGCGCGTCAATGCCCAGGCGCTCAAAGACCTCGGGGTAGCGCAGCGGCAGTTCGATCATCTCACGGATGCGCCGCGTCTCGCGCCGCAGACCGCCAATATCCTCGTAAGTCACCGTGCCGCGCTCGCGTCCACCCGCCTCGCCCGAAACCTTAATCGCCGTAGCAGGGCCAATCAGCACCGCGCCCGCTGGCGTTGTCTCGACCACGCTAAACGTCTGCGCCTTCGTGCCAAACAGGGTGACGCGCACCCGATCGCCAGCGACCACCGGGATGCCGTCAAGCAGCTTCGAGAGATAACGGGCCTGGCTGCTGAGTTGCGCGGAGCGGCTGTTTTCGGCGGGGGCGATCACCACCGCCCGCGCCGGCTGGAACTCGGCGCGTTGCAGGGTCACGCGCTCATCGAGGCCAGTTCCCGCATTCAGACGCAGGATACCGTCCATCTGGACAAGGCCCTGCCCCCGCTGCTCGGCATAGGCGGGCATGGCCCGCGCCACCGTAGCCCGCTTGCCGCTAATCTCGATCACATCGCCGATCCGCACGCCAAGCCGTTCAAGGTCTTGCGGATCAAGGCGCACCAGACCTCTGCCGACATCTTTCGGCAGAGCCTCAGCAACACGAAGAATAGTGGTTCGTTCCTCTGCCATCATCGCTCCTTTCGCCGCATGAACCATCTAGACACAAGGCGCACACGACCATAAGCCTATGGCCGTAGGCGGCAAACAGTCGGCTGTCAGTTCGTTCAGCGCGCCTCGATCTGCGCCTCAAGTCGCTCGATACGCGCCTGGAGCGCCTGGTTCTCGTCGGTCAGTTGGCGCGCCCGCGTCGTCAGATACGGGTCGTGTTCCCACCAATTAATACCCATCTCCATCGCCTTATCGACCGAGGCGACGAGGAGTCGGAGCTTGATCGACAGTAGCTCAACGCCGACGAGCGAGATCGTGATGTCGCCCGCGATGACGACCCCTTTATCCAGCACGCGCTCGAGGATGTCGGCGAGATTTGTCGATTGAACAGAGTGTTGTAGCTGTGAGCTTGCCATAAAAACCTCCGTTTCTGGCCGCCTGCGGTGACCTAGTTGGCGGAATCACCGCGACTATAGCGGCGGGTGCGCTCGTAGCTTACCAAGTTCCCCGTATCGTCAAGGGTCGCCTCGTAGGTCGCCAGGATGTCGGCTGATTCGGGGATGCGCTTCAGCTCAATCATATCGGCGATAATGTGCCAGCCATTCTCATCATGGTGTAGGCTCGATACCGTGCCGGCCTTTAGCCCCGTGAGCGTGATCAACTGCTCCTTCGCCTTGAGCGCAATCTCCATAATGCTGAGAGTCATATCCGGTGCCCTTTCTATCCTCGTGGAGTGTTCGGTTTGTCGCAGTGCCTACTGCTGCGCTTTGGAAGCCTTGTACTCGCGGATCTCGCGCAACCGCTGGAGCAGTTCGTCCTCTGCCTCCAGATAGGCTGCCTCGTCGATTTCGCCCAGGTCAAGGCGCGTCTCAAGCTCCATCATCTCGGCCTTGACCTTGCCTTCGTCATAGATCTCGGCCTCGACCTGTTCAAGTAACTTCTCGGCCAGCCACATCGTCCCGTCGATTGGCCCGGTAAGCGGGAAGGCCAGAATCTTCGTGAGAATGCCCATAGTGCTACTTGTCCCAGCGAATAATCAGGTTGACGAAGTTGTAGGGCGGCGCACTGCCCACATACTTGAAGATGAGCCGTCGCCCCTGCTCTGCGTCAAGCCGTTGCACCACCTGGTCAATCTCTGGCTCGCGGGTGGCCTCAACCAGCAGCGCGGCGTTCAGCACCATCCGCTCGGTGATGGTGGCATTAGTGCGCGTCTCGATGGCGAGGGGCGTCAGGATCTTCATAATCATGGCGGCGTCTTCTTCGCGGCGTGCCTTCATCGCCGCCTCAACCAGCCCACCAAGTTTGATCCGCTCGTAGTAGGTCTCGTCGGTGCTGCGGCCCACCAGCGCGTCGCGCAGTTGTTGAATCTGCGGGCTGGCACTGACAATCTCTTTGTAGATGCTGTCCTCGTACCAGAAGGCTTTGAGGCCCAGTTCGAGCTTGCCATCCATCTTGCGGAGCAGTTTGTCAAGCTCATCGTAGCGTCGGCGTAGCATCTGTTCGCGCACCGCCTGCACGGTCGGGGCGACCATGCCGAAGCGCACCGGCAGGATGGTGTACTCTTGCATCACCTCTTCGAGGACGGTGGTATGCGCGAGCAGATTGCGCCGGCTATTGTCGTACTCCATAATCGGCGAGTCGCTCACCACGGCGGCGATGTCGTTGTAGACAATCGTATTGACGATGGCACCCTGCTCGCCGATCCCGCGTGTAACAAACTCACGTGGCTCGGAGCTGCGGATAATGCAATAGAAGTATTTGCCAAGCTCAGGTTCTTGACTTCGCATCAGTATTCTCCCACACAACGAACCAAGCAGGCCGCTATGTGCTGCTGTCGGTTGTCTGACGGATCATGCAGCGAACTGCCACCCCCCGCTCGTGCAGGGCCGCCCTAACAATATCGGCCACCAATTGGCCCCAGGCCCGCAGGGCGACCGACGACAGGTCGGCGGACAGGTCGGTGTACAGGTGGCGAATTGCGGTGTAGGCGGGTGCCGTCTGTGGCTCCAGTTGTGGAAACAGCACCCCACCGAGTACCGCCTCAAGCTCGTGGGCTTCGGTATGGCGACCAGCCCGGACAAAAGGTGCCACCTCCAGGGCCAGGGGAAGGTGGCTCTCCATGTCGCCTGCAAGCAAGAGTTGGCCCACGGCCTCGACGGGTCTGCCGCCTGCTGCAACCTCCTGCGTCAGCACCTCGCGCAGCCGCGTGCGGCCCACGACGCTCTGGCAGGCATTCGCCACATTGCGCCGGTTAAGGTGCAGCATGGCCTGCGCGAAGCCACTGGTGATCGCCAGTTCGTTGGTAAAGATCTCACGTGGCGCGTACAGGCAGAGTTGCGCGATCAGCAGGGTCAGCAAGTGTTCTAGGCGACCTTGCTGCTCGGGCGTGATTCCGGCGTTCCGCTCAAGGGTCAGGCGTACCGCTAAGCTCCGCGAGGCCCTGGTGGTGCTATTCTCGGCCAGCGGATGCGCGTGTTCGTGGGCCAGCAAGCCACAGATTGCCAGCGTGTCGTCCCAGTAGTCTGCCTGCACCATCGCCTGTTGGTTGACAAAGATATGGCAGGCGCTCTGGTCGGCCAAGTCGAACATGTTCACGATGGTGCGCGTATCAAGCGCCTCGGCCCCGCCTGCCGGCAGCGCCCCGCCCTTGAGTTGGCGCACCAGGGGTTGCAGATCCTTCAGCACGTAAAGGCTCACATGCCGGTGCGGCCATGGCCCGTGTGCCATATAGGCCCGGATCACCGCCTCCTCCTGCTGCACAATCGCCAGCACGCCCTCGTCCACGTCAGAGATGACGCGCAACTCGGTCGGGCCGATACGGTGTAGCTGGATGTGCTTAACCGGGCGAGCCATGGCAGCTTACGCTTTCTTCAGGCGTAGCTCAAGGATGCCGTTGGTGTAGGTCTGGCGCAGCGAGGCCGGGTCAACCGCAGCGCTGAGCAAAATCTCCTTCGCGTAGCGCCGCTCGCCGCTGGTCGTAATGCTCAGGATGTCATCGTGCAGTTCAACCTGCACCTGGGCCTCATTCACCCCAGGCAACTCGGCCACTACCAGGATCTCCTCGCTCTCATCAAAAAGATCGACCAGCGGCTCCCGCACATCAGCCACCACCTGCCCTTCATCAGTCTTGCGAATGTTGCCAAAGCGCTCGACCTTGGGCGCGCCACCGACTCCCGTGCGAATAGTGAACCCGTAGACCCCACGGGCTTTATCGCCCAGACCCTTCACCTCGAATTCACCGCTCTGCTTGACTTCGCTGGCCTCGGCCTTGTCGCTCATCTCTGAGACGAGGTCGATAAGGTCGCCCAGGTTCTTGAACAGTCCGCCAAAGCCAAGGTCAAGATTGATGCTCGGCTTGTCAGGGCGCCGCTTCTGATCCATCATCGCCATTCTCCTTCAGTATTCCAACACGATTTCGTGCCACGTCGTTGTTGGCTCATCCTCATCGCTATGTTGGGATGCCGGTTGGCGTGGCCGCCCCGTCAAAGGGGGTGCCCCGAATTGCTCGTTCGCACTCGCCAGCATCGCTAAACGATCAAGCACCCCCGCTAGGCGCTCGCCGGTGCGGCGTTGGTTATCCTGCCACATCTGAAGTTCGCGCTCAAGACGGGCACGCTCGTGTTCAAGGCGGGCCTGTTCGGCCACGATCTGCTCGCGACTACTGGGCACGGTGCGTCCGTTTAGCCCCTGAATCGTGGTCAGCTCGCGCATCCCGCGTGGTCGTTTTGCTTTCACGTCCCGTATCCTTTCAGCTCTCTAGCACAGCACCGTGTGTGTGATGCTCGATCAACTGAAGGAGCATCTTGCGCTGCTCGATCCGCCGCTCGCGATTTTTCGCACTAAAGGCTGTCTTTGACTCGAGAATATCGAGACAGATCTGGGTGAAGCGCTGCCCGCCCTGCGAGGGAATCAACCCTTGGAGCGCAGACACCCGGCCAATCATGATACAGGCCCGCAGGGTCGGTGTCTGGTCGTACTCGCCCGAGGCCCGGAACTCACGCACGATGTCAACCACCTTCCCTGCCTCATCGGAGGGCAGGTGCGAGTTAGCGACCGTGATTGCCACTTCGGTATTGCGGTCGTAATAGTCGAGGTCAATCGTCACCAAGCGGTCGCTCAGCGCGTCGGGCGACTCGTGAACCCCGGCGTACTCCTGCGGGTTGCTGGTGAAGATCGCCCGGAACTCAGGGTGAACCTTCACGTATGAACTGTTTCCCGTCGAGGTTGGCAGCACGAGGACGCGCTCCTCCAGCACGGCAAGCAGCACGTTATTCGCCTCAGGGCGCGAGCGGGTGAACTCATCGTAGACCAGGGTGAAACCCTCGCGGCAGGCCGTAGTCAGCCGATTGTCCACCCAGCGCTGCTGCGCGTCCTCTTCGTACTTGGTCACATTGTGGATGTAGCGATCCACGACGCGCCGGAAGCGGTAGCCGTTCTGCTCGCCGATCAGATCCGATGAGGTGAACTGCTCGTCCCCGGCGATGAGCATCACGGGGCGACCGAACTGGGCCGCCACGTGGAGGGCGAGCGTTGTCTTGCCGGTGCCGGCGGGGCCACGGAAGTGAACCGGGAAGCCAGCGCCGAGGTAGGCGACGGCGCGATCCATCACCTCGTGGGTCGTGGCTGTGGCAACAAACTCGCTACTCGAACGAAGTGAGACGAAGGTTCGGGTCTGAGCATTCTTAATTGTGGCCGTCATTAATCGATTCTCCTTGCTTCTGATAGTGGCAAGTTGGCGCTACCCATCTCAAGCAGCAGCGCACGATACCATTGCTGGCGGGCAGTGTTATGGCTCTCGGGCCTCGATTGCCAGTCGGCGAACTGCTCCCAGGCGAGTGTCAGGCTCGGGGCTATCGTGGCCCAGACATGCTCATCAAAGGCAGTGGCATCGGGCTGATCGAGCGGGCCGTCGGTCTGAAACAATTGCTGGGTAAGGCCGCGCTCACACTCGATGCCAGTGAGGGGAGCCACGCCGGTCACCAGGTAGGCCACCGTATCGCCAAAGGCGGGGGCCAAGGCTTCGCCAAGGCCGAGCCTGACCCCAGCGACAACGCTCATATGGGCCACGAGACGGGCCAGTGCGTCACGCGAGGCATCACCAGATCCGCGATTCAACACCTCAAGTGCGTCGGCATAGGCCAGGGGCGGGCGTTGCTGCCAATGGCGCGGCGGCAAGAGCGTTAACGTGAAGGCACCGGGATCAAAGTCGCCGATTTCACCGAGGACGGCGAGCCCTGCACGCACCCAGCGCCAAAGTTTAAGCAACATTGTATGGGCGGTCGATAGGTCAGGCTGCAAGACGATCTCGGGGTGCGTGCCGTCGCGAAGCAGCAGGCGACACTCGATCTCGATCAGGATGTGCAGCTGCGGGGGCAGCGTGACCTCGACGCTGCCGCTGGTGCGGCCCGCAGAGCGGATGCGACGGCTTCCTACAAACATAGCCCAGACCTCGCGCTAGTGGCCCTTGCAGATGATCTAGCAGACAAGCCCGCCAAAAAAATTTGGCTCTTCAGCGGGGCCTCCGACTGCTGGTGCGAACAGCCGTCGGCCCCGCTCTCGCCATGGCGGCTACGCGCCGCCTGGCCTCGGCTTGCTCTGGTCCCAAGACCGACAGCGCCTTAGCGCCCGCTGTCGTGTCCCCAGTGTGCACAGCCGATCGGCATTACTGATGCGGAGCCTCAGATGGGGCGTCAGGCTGATCCTCGCTCGCCCGCCGCCGCCGCGCTGCCCGCGTGGCAGACTGGGCACTCACAGCCTCCTCAGCATCAGGCTGACTCGGCTGACTCGGCTGACTCGGCTGACTGGTCTGACTCGGCTGACTGGTCTGACCAGCCTGGCTGTGACTCACCCGGCGCTGCCGCAACTCGTTGATCAACTGGTTCCACGTCTGATGGGCTGCAGCGTGATCGTTATGGAGCGCTTGCCGCGTCGCGTTGGCTTGGGCCAAGCTGTCGCCCGTCCGCTGCCGAAGATCCTGGATGAAGCTGTCGAGTTGCTGCCGCTGGCTAGCGCTTAACGCCTTACGCGCAGCAGCATTGTCGGCGAGGAACTGGTTGGTGTTCTGACGCAGGTCGCTCGCATAGGAGCCGAGCTTGCGGCGCTGGTCAGCGCTCTGAGCTGCACGTGCGGCATTAATATCATGCAGCAGTGTGGACACAGCCTGCCGACGCGCCTCGGCTGACTGCTGCAATTCCTGACGCTGTGCGGCGGCCGCCGCTTGCTGCTGCGCGTGCAGATCGGCGATCTGCTGTACCGCTGCCGCACGAATGCCATCAACCGCGCTAACCCGGCTGTCGTAGTCCGCTCGCACTGTTTCGGCAAGACGGCTCACGTCGGCGGAGAGTGACATGAGAACCTCCAATACGAACTGTAGCGGTCAGCGCACCTCGTCTCCAACACTGTTGGATGAGCAGTGGATCGCCGTAAGGCGTTCTGCTCAGTCCAGGCATTGACGGGCGAGGCACGCCGACCGCACGGGAGTGAACTAAGCGGTGGCGGCAGCGGTCAGGCCGACGGCCTCGGCGTACTTCAGGTAGGTATCGACGCCAGCGACGACCACACGGGCCTCGATGGCGAGCAGCTCGATGCCGACCAGCGACACGCGCACCCACGCGTCGACGACAATACCCTTATCCAGAATGCGGTCGATCACCTCGGCGAGGCTGCTGGACGCGTTTACCTTCTCGATGGCCATGGCGGTTTGCTCTTTCTATTCGATGATGCAAAGACGGAACCGAAAAGCTAGGCGGTGGCGGCGGCGGTCAGGCCGACGGCCTCAGCGTACTTCAGATAGGTATCGACACCAGCGACGACCACACGGGCCTCGATGGCGAGCAGTTCGATGCCGACCAGCGACACGCGCACCCACGCATCGACGACGATACCCTTATCCAGGATACGGTCGATTACCTCGGCGAGACTGCTGGACGCATTCACCTTCTCAATTGCCATGTTCATTCACCCCCTTCCCTAGTTGATTTCTACAATTGCCATTGTACAGGTAAGCTAGGAGTTTGTCTGTTAGGCTTGGCCTAGCTTTGCGTTAGGAATGCGTTAGTACGATGAGAACACGCATAATAACGATAGATGTTGCATAAGAAAGTATGCTGCATGGCACGCGGTCGATCATGTCGTAATCAATGCAACTCGGGGGGTCTATGTAACATGGCACATGATCTATTGTTTGCAAATATCACCCATAGGCACATGAAACACATAGATTTTCTCTTGTGTCATGCGGATGCGTATATTTCTAGCGGCAAAATAGTACTCTTTTCCCTAGCGTTTTATCGCAGGTACTCAGTATGTAGGGGCGATCCCTACGGGGTGGCCTACTACACCCCCGATCCCATTGCCTTGCGGCGTTTGGGATTGCGTACTCCGTAGAAAGCGGTCGCCTAAAT
>CAIWXH010000039.1 GCA_903916565.1 uncultured Oscillochloris sp.
CCAAACACCGCCGCCGCGTCATCCAAGCGCTGCGCGAGCGCCTCTAGCTCGTTGGCGAAACGCACCAGACGCTCGACGGCGGGCGGGTATTTGGGCGTGATCTCCCCCCAGCGGGCCATGCCCCGGTCGTGGGCCTGTCCGCTCCAGGTGGCATCAAGGGCGTCCATCGACTGGCGCATGCCATCGGTGCCGCTGGTGATCTGGTCGGCGGTCGCACGCATCTGGCGGGCCACGGCGCGAAGCTGGTCGGTGTCGGCACGAACGACGCTAGTCATGGCAAGGATGTCCTTCTGTCAGCGCAAGCGTGCTACGTCAGGCAGTAACTGGTAGGCTCGTCAGCTCTTCAAGCCAGGCGGTGAGCTGTGCGCGCAGATCGGCCTGTGCCACAGTACTCAGGCGTAGCTGCGGGTCGCCCGGCTGCGCTTGGGCGATCATCCATGCACTGGCGTGCCCCACGATTAGCAGCGGGTTGCGCGCATCGCTCAGGGTTGCGCCTTCGCAGCGCAGCAGCGCCAGCGTGCCAAGCAGCGTCGGCGCGGCCAGTGCATCCGCCAGATGCCCGGCCAGGTCGGCGGGGACGCCGTGAGTCGTAAGCAGGGCGACCGCGTCAGTCGTGGAGCTAGGAGCAGTGGCCTTAGCCGCGAAGAAGCTTTCGGGTAAGAGGGTCAGCGCCTGCACATCCCCGGCATCCTCGGGCAGCGGGAAGAGTACGAGCAGCCGATCGACCAATGCCTCGCGCCCGGCCAGCGGGGCCAGACGGTGCTGTCGCTCAGTGGGGAGCGTGTACTCGACCACGGCGTCGGCGGCAAGGTAGTGCATGAATATCTGCGGCCCCTCGCCTGGGATTTCACGCACGCTCACCAAGGCGACCTCGGGGCGAGCAACGACGAGGGCGATCTGCATCAACCCAGCCGCGATCACACGTAGACCATTCGGCGCTAGGCGTAGCAGGCCACGCGCCGCTAAACGGGCATGGCCCTCCGCGACCAACTGCCGGTGCGCCTCGATGTCCGCAGGGAACAGATCGTCAGACGGAAAGCCCACCACCGCACTGGCACCAACAGCATCAAGCAGGGCCAAAAACTCGCTACGCTCCAAGACGAGTTCGTCCATACCAAGGCACCTCTCAAAAACAGATCGAACGATTACGGTCGACTCGCGCCGCCGAAGGACAAGAAGGGCAGTTTGCCCTGGATTGTGCCGAGGAGATTGCCCCCAGCCGCATTTGCCGCCGCAGCCGCAGTAGCCACCACTGTGGATGCTGTCTCATTCCCCGCCGTAAGCGCCGACGCGCCTGCGTTGGACGCCGACGCGACCGCAGCCTGCGCCCCAGCTATAACCGTAGCCTGCGCCCCAGCCGCAAGCGGCGCTGAACCTGCATTGGCATTCGCCAGGATTCTATCCACTGTGGCGTCGGGGAGCGCCCAAGAGAAGGATCCCGGCAGAGGTGAGTTGGGCAGCGTGCCAAGGAGGTTGGAAGCAGCCGGTGACGTGGCAATCTGGTTTGCGGCCTGCGTTCCTGGGATGCCCATGTCAATCACACCATACTGATAGCCCAGATTGTTTGGGCGATCATGGTTGCCCATGAGCTCTAGTAGGGTGGGGGTGCCTCCGGGATGCAGTGGCCCAATTGGCTCGGGGAGCGTGTGAATTCCACCGGGAAGCCCGTCCGGG
>CAIWXH010000040.1 GCA_903916565.1 uncultured Oscillochloris sp.
CATCAACGCGCAGGGCGTTTGGGAGACGATCAAGGAGTGGGCCTGGAGCGACCAGCAGAACTTTATCTTCAGCCACACCTGGGACGTCACGACACTGGCCGACCGCGACACCATCACGCTCGGCGTCGAGGTGGTGGATAGTGCCGGGACGACCATCAAGAATACGTGGTGTGAGCGGGTGGTGATCGCCAAAGACATCAGCGGTTTCAAGGCCACGCTGAAGAGCGCCAGCGGCCAGAAAGTGACGATGGCGGATGGCTCGGTCGTCTATGTGCTGAACGCCATGACCAACAGTAGCATCCCGCTCTCGGCGACCATGGAGAACCCGGTTGGCGGCACGGCATGGCCCGCCGCAAGCGACCCGCAGCATGTCGGCCTGTATCGCGATGACGAGCCGGTTGGGTTGTGTCCGTGTGCCTGCCAGGATGGGCGGGTCGCCAAAAACGCCTTTGACCGCTTCACCTTCAGTAACCCCTTTTCGAGTATTCCGAGCAACCCCGCAACCGGGGTGGCCCACGCGAGCGAGGGCACGGTGAGCGCCGAGAGTAGTGGGAGCTACAGCATCAGCGCCCGCACCCCTTCAGCCGCTGGAGTTTACTGGCTCGACCTGGGCCTGGCCCACGGCGCAAACTGGATCTACGACGGCACGGTGAACAACCAGTGTGACAGCCACGCCCGCGTCACCTTCCTCATCAATGTTTATGCGCCCCAACCGGTCTATCGCACCTCGGGCGGCAGTTATCCCGACCGGCCCCCCGTCGTCGACCCGGTGGACTCCTACAGTGGGAATTTCCTCTACCAGAACAGTTGGCTGACGGTACCCGGTCGTGGCCTGCCCTTCACCTGGGGTGCGACCTACAATTCGATTTCGCCGACGTTGGGGCTGCTAGGCTACGGCTGGAACTTTCACGATAACTGGTGGCTCTTCTTCGACGCTCCCGGCACCGTCACCGTGCAAAACGGCGATGCACGGATGGACATCTTCAGCGACCCGGACGGCGACGGGCAGTTCACGCCGCCCGCCGGGGTCAACCGCACGCTGACCCGCAATGCCGATGGCACCTATACGCTGGGCTACCTCGATCTGACGATGCGCCACTTTGATGTGGAGGGGCGCCTGCTGGCGATAGTTGACCGCAACGGCAACACGACGAGCTACAGCTACAACACCGCCGGTCTGCTCACCCAGATCACCGACAGCGCCGGGCGCAGCTATCAGGTGCGCTACGACCCGGCGGGACGCCATATCGTCGCCTTTGTGCCGCCCTTCGGCCAGCCCTGGCAATACACCTACGATAGCGACAACCTCATCGGCGTGACCGACCCAGATGGGAAGACGACGAGCTACACCTACGACGCCAATCACCGGCTGCAGACTATCACCGACCAGAATAACCATCTCTACCTGGAGAACCGCTATGACAGCCAGGGCCGGGTCGAGTGGCAGCGCTCGGTGGATAACGTCTCCACCCTGGCTTACAGCTACGCGACTGACGGCAGCGGCTTTACGGTTGTCACCGATGGGCGCAGCAACATCTGGCGCTATAGCTACGACAGCGCTGGGCGGGTGATCGAGGAGCGCGACCCCACGGAGAAAGCGATCCTGTACGGCTATGACGCCCGTGGCAATCGCAACACGGTCACCGACCGGCGCGGCTTTACGACGAGCTACAGCTACAACACCGACGGGACGCTGCGTAGCGTCACCGACCCGCTGAACCACACCAGCATCTACACGTATGACGTGACGCTCAAGGTGATCACCAGTGAGCAAGATGCGTTGGGCCGCGTCACCACGCACGGCTACGATACCAGGGGCAACCGCACCAAGACCACCGACGCGCAGGCGCAGGTGACATCCTACGACTACAACACCGCTGGTCAGATGATCAAGCTGACCGATGCCGCTGGCGGCGTCACGACCTACAGCTACGATGATGCCTGGGGCAACCAGACCAGCGTCACCGACCCGGTCAACAATGTCACGCGGCAGAGCTACACCCCGGCGGGGCGCGTCGAGACGCGCCTTGACCCGGAGGGCAAGCCGACCCGCTATGCCTACGATCCGCTCCAGCGGGTGATCAGCGAGACCAACCCGCTTAGTCAGACCATCAGCTACAGCTATGACGGGGTCGGCAATCGCACCGCGATCAACGCGCCCAATGCCAAGGTCACGCGCTTTACCTACGATGCCAAGGATCGGCTCGTCACCGTGCTTGACCCGGCCAACCAGCCGACGTATTACGCCTACGATGCCAACAATAACCGCATCGGCATCACCAACGCCCTAAGCGGTACCCAGGTCTTTACCTACAACGAGCGTGACTTGCTCATCGCCGCGCAAGACCAGGATGGCAATCTTACGGGCTACGAGTATGACGCGAATGGCAACCGCACCGCGCTGATTGACCCCGCCGGGCAGCGCACGAGCTTCAGCTATGACAAGCTGAACCGGCTAGAGCTAACTCGTGACCCGCTGGGGCGCGAAACCCGCAGCGTCTACGACGCGGTTGGCAACGAACATGAGCGCATTGACGCGGCCAACAATGCGACGCGGTTCACGTATGACGAACTGAATCGCCTGCGGAGCATCACGGACACGCTGACAGGTACGGTGCAGTATGAGTATGACCCGCTTGGGCGGCGCCGTACGCAGACTGACGCGAACGGTCATAGTTTGCGCTGGGAGTATGACTTAGCTGGGCGGTTAATTAAGAGCGTTGACGCGCTTGCTCACCTCACCGAATACGGCTACGACCGACGCGGGTTGCTGACACGCAGCACCGACGCCGACGGGCGCGTCACCACACGCACCTACGACGACGCCGGGCGGCTGACGCTCGTGCGCTACCCCGACGGCAGCGTGAGCTACAGCTACGACGACCTGAACCGGCTTATCAGCATGGTTGATGCCGCAGGCACCACGCACTACAGCTACGATCAGCGCGATGCGCTGACCAGCTACACCGCCCCCGACGGGCAGATGGTGCAGTACAAGCGGGATGCATTGGGCCGCCTCAAGCAACTCACGTACCCCGGTGGTGACGCGCTAGATTACACCTACACCCCCACCGGGCGGATCACGGCGCTGACCGACTGGGCCGGGCGCACCATAAGCTACACCTATACCCTGCTGGGCTTGGTGGAACGGCAGACGCTGCCGAATGGCGTGGTAAGCCAATTCAGCTATGACCAAGCCGCGCAGCTTACGGCCCTGAGCCACACCGCCCCTGGCAATCTGCTGATCGCCAGCATGGTCTACACCTACAACCAAGTCGGCGACCGCACCCAGGTTTACGAGCTACAGACGAACCCGCCGCAGGCACCCCAAACGGTGACGCTAGCCCTTGCGGCTGGCTGGAACTTCGTCGGGCTGCCGGTGGTACCAGTCACAACCACACTGGCCGAAGACCTCTGCAAAACAGCCACCGGCCTCACCCAGGTGGTGCGCTGGAGCAACGGGCGCTGGAGTAGTCACCCCTGCACGACGACCCTGAACAACTTCGCCCTTGAAGTCGGACGCGGCTATCTCGTCCACAGCAGCGCCGCCGCCACCTGGAGCCTGAGCGGCACAGCGCTGCCGACCAGGCAAACCGCGTTCAGCCTGACGACGGGCTGGAATGATTTGGTGCCGTCGGCTACGGCAGCCACCGCCGAGCAAGCCTGTCAGCAGATAAACGGCCTTGGCGCGAATCTGGCCGAGGTGTCGCGCTGGAGCAATGGGCGCTGGAGCAGCCACCCCTGCACGACGACCCTGAACGACTTTGCGCTGAGCGCCAATCAGCCCGTGCTGGTGCGTGCGCTGGCAGCCTTTAGCTGGACAGGTCTCCCCAGCGCGTGGCCCATCCTCAGCACCACCGCTGGCCTGAATACCTACAGCTACGATACGCTGCGCCGCCTGACGAGCGCCAGCGACATTGGGGGCGGGCAGGCGAGCTACACCTATGACCGAATGGGCAACCGCACCCAGGTGACGCAGGGCGGCGCGACGACGCTCTACCAGTATGACGAAGCCGACCGGCTGACGCAGGCAGGTGGCGTCACCTTCACCTGGGACAACGCCGGGCGCATGACGGGGCGCACCGAAGGCGCGGTGACGACGGCGTACCAGTACGACACCGAGGGGCGTCTAACCCAGACGGGCGATGTGCGCTTCAGCTACGACGGCGCGGGTCGTCGCCTAAGCATGAGCGCTGGCGGCCAAACCACCAATTACCTCTACGATGTCGCGGGCCAGCTCCCCGTGGTGCTGGTCGAGCATACGACCAATGGCGACACGCGCTACCTCTACGGGCCGCTGGGCCAGTTGGCCCAAGTCGCGCCTGACGGCAGCGTGCGCTACGTCCACAGCGACGCCTTGGGCAGCGTGCGCGCGCTCAGCGACGGCAACGGCCAGCTTCTGGCGAGCTACCGCTACGACGCTTTTGGCGCACCTCAGACCACGGGCAGCACCCCCGGCAGCTTCGGCTTCACTGGCGAACAGCGCGACCCGACCACGGGCCTGGTCTACCTGCGCGCCCGCTACTACGACCCGGCCCTGGGCCGCTTCCTCAGCCGCGACAGCTTCGGCGGTCACCTGCGCGACCCGCAGAGCCTGAACCGCTTCGCCTATGTGCAGAACAACCCGC
>CAIWXH010000041.1 GCA_903916565.1 uncultured Oscillochloris sp.
CATACTGGTCGCGCAGCTCCTCCGCCAGCCACTTCTCTAGCGGCAGGCGCCGTTGCGCCCACGACGAGAGGTTGAAGATCACTGGGATGGGCCGCGTCTCGTCGCGCTGGGCCTCATCGAGTAGGTGACGGGTCAGAGCGAGCAGCAGGGTTGTCTTGCCCGCCCCCGGCGCTCCCAGGATGAGCAGGCGCCGATTGGCCTGCTGGTACATCTGGGCGATAGAGGTGCCCGGCGGGAGCGGCTGGGCCGCTTGGTTCCGCACGGCGGCCAGCCGTGGCCCGGTGAAGCTCACCGCCTGCGGATTGGTCTGCAAATTCAGGGCGAGCAGCAGCTCCCGGTAGAGCGATTGCTCCAGCACGCCTTCAATCCAGAAGAGGCGAACTTGCGCGATCATGCGCTCACGGTTATCGCGGTCGTGACGCGAGAGGTCAGCCTTTACGACCGTCTGGTATTCGACAAACGTCCCTTGGCGCTTATCAATCCCACCTTCAGCGTAATCGCCGCCGCTCGTGTGGATCGTGGTCGGCGCGACCTCAATGTGATAGGTCTGCTGCGTCCCCACGATGCTGCCCACCGTCGCATCGTTTTGCACCGTGACGCGCTGAACCACACCGACGTTGCCCGCGATCTGCACGCTGTCTCTGCCGACCACATCGCCGATAGACACCGCACCAAGCTGGTTGCCCGCGCCGAAGGTGATCACGGCATTGCCCGCCGTAACCTGCTGGCCCGCCAAAGTACGGAGGGCATCATCCAAGCCTGGGTCGGCAGCAAAACGCGCTTGGGCCTCGGCGGGGCTTGTTGCACCCGTCGCAGCGTCGGTAAGCACCTGGGCCAGTGCAGGGACGGCCCCGTGCAGCGCGGCGGGGATGTGCTGCCGCAGCGCGGCGTCAATGGTGGCGGCTGAGATCATCAGTGGCATCGTATCGCTTGATACTTACGGTGCATGATTAGCCCGCCCGCCCTGCCCCCGCTCGCGCAGCGCGGCGTACACGATGTCGAGCAGCACAATGGCGAAGCCCTCACGGGTGCGCTCGTTGCTGAGTACCTGGCCCGCCATTGACTGGTAGCTTTCCAGCCCGTCTACCACGGTGTCGAGCATGATCTTGCGGAAGTCCCCCAGGGCGAACTGCTCCTTGCTGTTGTGTTCCGCCTGCTGGGCCAGTACCGGGTTGGCGATCATCCGCTCGCTGATGTGCGTCACCAGCCCGATCATGTCGGCCTCACTCAGCTCGCCCTCGAACAGGTCGTTCATCTGCTGAATGATTTCGGCCAGCTTCGCTAGGTGCGGGTCGTGGCCCTCGCCAGAGCCGACCTCCCCCGGTGCTTTGAGGCCATAGTCGCCGTCGCCCTCTTTGAGCTTGAGCTGGCGTGCCTCTTGCCCCTTTAGCCGATAGTGGGTCAGCCGCACGCCCGATAGGTCGATCTCGTCCTCGTTCAGCCGGTCGGTCGCCAGCAGGGGGACGAGCAGCCGAAAGCAGATCGCCCGCTGTTCGAGGTCGGTGTCGCCGTAGTTGATGATCTGCGCGAGGAAGTCGTACAGGCGCACAAAGCTCGCGAGGTCTTTGCGGAAGAGGTCAAGCGCGTCGAGGCGCGTGTTGTCCCCGGCATCCTTCGCCTCGCGCCAGCGCACGCGGAAACGCTCGACCATCGGGGCCAGGGCCGCTTGGAGCGCCGCCTGGGTGCCTTTGGGCGCAAGCCACGCCCGCACGACGAGCGCGATCTCCTCGGGCGTGTAGATGCGGGCGTCGTCGAGTTTCCCTTGCAGCGTGTGGATGAGGTTGGGGTCGGTGACGCTCGCCAGCTCGGCCCGCTGGTAGTAGGGCTTGAAGGCGGCCAGGATGGCGTCGGGGTCGTTCACGAAGTCGAGGATGTAGGTGGTCACTTTACCGGGGGCGGTGCGGTTCAGGCGCGAGAGGGTTTGCACCGCTGTGATGCCGTCCAGCCGCTTGTCCACGTACATGGCGCACAGCAACGGCTGGTCGAAGCCGGTCTGGTATTTGTTGGCGACGATGAGCACCTGATATTCGTCGCCCTTGAACGCCTCGCGGATGTCGCGCCCTTTGAGGCCGGGGTTCATCATATACTCGCTGAAGGCGCTTGGCCCGCTCTCTGGGTCGCTCACCTCGCCCGAAAAGGCCACCAGCGCGGCCAGATCGCGGTAGCTTTGCTGGTGAATGTAGGCGTCCAGGGCCAGTTTGTAGCGCACCGCTTCCTTGCGCGAGCCGGTGACGACCATCGCTTTGGCGTGGCCGTCGAGCATGGCTTGGACGTTCTCGCGGAAGTGTTCGACGATCAGCTGCACTTTCTGGCTGATGTTATAGGGGTGGAGCCGGACAAAGCGTAACAACCCTTTGAGCGCCACCGCTTGGTCAACCTCGGTTTCGTCGTATTCCCGCCCGTTGTGCGCCAGCTTGAAGGCCAGCTTGTAGGGCGTGTAGTTCTGAAGTACGTCGAGGATGTAGCGCTCCTCAATGGCCTGCTGCATCGTGTAGACGTGAAAGGCCACGGGCAGATTATCGTCGGCAGGCGGGCGACTCGGGTCGGGGCAGCGCCCAAAGCGCAGCAGGGTCTTGGCCTTCGGGGTGGCGGTGAAGGCGAAAAAGCTCACGTTGGGGTGCGTGACCCGCTGCTCCATTTCGGCCAGCAGCACATCCTCGGTGCTCACCTCGCCCCCTTCCTGCGCCACCTCTGCGGCCAGGGCGGCGGTCAGCGCGGTTGAGGCTGAACCGGACTGCGAGGAGTGCGCTTCGTCGGCGATGATCGCAAAGCGGGTGTGATGCAACTGGGTGAGCGCCTGGATCTCGTCGGGCGTGCGCGCCTTTTTGCCGGTGCGCTGAAAGTAGTCGGCCAGCGCCTCCGCGCTCTTGCCCTGCACCTCGCGGAGGAAGCTCAGAAAGGCGGGAAAGGTCTGAAGGGTGAGAATGATGATCGGTGCCCGTGCGATCAACGCCGCAACCAGTTGCTCCGTCTTGACGCCGGTGTCCTTGATTCGCACGACCACGCCGGTCTTATGCTCAAACTGGAAGATGGTTTCTTGAAGCTGGGCATCGAGTACGGTGCGGTCAGTGACCACAATCACCGAGTCAAAGACTTTGGCGTCCTGCGCGTTGTGCAGGCTGGCAAGCCGATGGGCCAGCCACGCAATCGTATTGGATTTGCCTGACCCCGCCGAGTGCTGAATGAGGTAGCGCTGGCCCGTCCCTGCGGCCCGTGCGGCACCCACCAGCGCCCGCACGGCGTCAAGCTGGTGGTAGCGCGGGAAAATCAGCGCCTCGTTCAGCACCGTGCGCCCGTGGACATCTTCGGCGGGCGTCTGCTCCAGGTGGGCGAAGTTCGCCAGAATGTCGAGCAGGCTGGCCCGCTCGATCACGCGCTCCCAGAGGTAGGCGGTGCGGTAGCCGTCGGGGTTGGGCGGGTTGCCCTTCCCGCCGTCATTGCCCAGATTGAAGGGCAGGAAGCGCGAGTCCTTGCCCTCCAGTCGCGTCGTCATCCACACCTCGTCGGTGCTGACGGCGAAATGCACTAGGGCGCGGCGCTTGAACTGGAGCAGCGGCTCGTCGCGGTTGGTCGCCGGGTCGCGGGGCGGGCGGTCGTGGCGGTACTGACCGATGGCGTCTCGCACGTTCTGGGTCAAATCGGTCTTGAGTTCGGCGGTGGCGATGGGCACCCCGTTGACGAACAAGGCCAGGTCAAGCGCGTCATTGGCCTGGTTGACGCTGTAGCGCAGTTGGCGCACCACCCGGCAGCGCACATGGCCGTAGCGGGCCAGCGTGGTCGGGTTCAGCCCTTGGGCCGGCTGGAACTGGCACATGGCGAAGCGGGCATTGACGTGCTTGAAGCCATGCCGCAGCACCGCCAGGGTGCCCTCTTTGTCCAGCATCGCAGCCAGCCGCGTGAGGATGACCCGCGCCGTGTCGCCGTTGTGCAGGCGGCCCAGCTTCGCCAGTTCGGTCGGCTGCGTGTCGGTCAGCCAGCCCAGCACGTCCTCGGGGTAGAGCGCCAATTCGCGGTCGTAGCCGTCGCTGCGGCCCTCCAGCCAGCCGTGGGCGGTCAGGTGGGCGACTACCTCGTCCTCGAAGGTGCGTTCGCGATGCATGGTCATGGTGTGCCCTTGGTTCCCTCGCGAAGAATGTTCACCAAAACGGCAACAATATGCTGTGCCGCTTGAAGTTTGAGTTGCCCAACCCGCGTCACCATCAGGTGTTGATGGGCTGTGAAGAGTTTGCCGGGGCGTGCATAGCTCGTGACGCGCAACGACCCGCTTGCAAAGTCATCATCTGCAAGCGAAATCGCCAGGGGATCGCTATAGGGGCTACTGGTGACTTGGCACAAAATCCAATCGTCCCGACCAACTGCGGCCAGGACGATTGCTGGGCGTAACTTCGTTTGCGAGAGATCGGAAAAAGGAAAGGGCACCAGCACTACGGCTCCGGCTGTAGGTGTGACCACGCTGCCTCCTCCTCTGGACGATTCCAATCCTCGGCCAACGCGGCTTCGCTCAACAGGGTAACCTCATCCACGGCAAAGGGCGGCTCGTCCTCCAAGATCGTCACAAGGATGCGGCGGCCCTTGGGCAAGGAGACAGCTTCAAGCAGCCGAATATCGCCGTGTTCGTCAACAATCGCGTTGATCGTCCGAAGCATGATCGACCTGTTACTTTCTACGTACCCGAAAGTACGCGCGAGAAATTCCTGCTTCATTGACCTGTGCCAGCCGTGGTTTACGGAACCAGCCGCTGCTTGAGCTTGTTCAGATGGGTCTTGGGCAACACATCGTCATGTTGCAGCCGCCCCACGATGATGCCCGGCGCCACGCCAAGCTCGGCGGCAAACCCCTCAATCAGCTCGGCGCTGAGATAGCTGCGGCCCCGCTGGGCGTGGAAGCGTTGCAGATCGACGGGTGGGACGAGCAGATCCGCCGCAAAACGATTCGCTTCTGCTTCACGCGGGTCGGCATCTGCGCCCTCTTCGTCAAGAAAGCTGGCCCGCTTGCCGTGGAGCAGCACATGGCCCGCTTCGTGGAAAAAGGTGAACCAGAATTGGTCATCGGTTTTGTAGCGCAGGCTGAGTTGAATCAGGGCTTTCTCAGAGGCGAGCCAGCGGGTCGCGCCACACACCCGCGTGCGCGGCAGCTCGGGCACGATGACCACTGCGACCCCTGCGGTCGCACACCGTTGTACGAGGTCGGCCCGTGCGGTCGCAAAGGGTTCACGGGTGAGCGCCCGCGCTTGCGTGAGTACGGCGCGAAAGCCCCCGGCGTCGAAGGGCGCACAGGCTATCGCCTGGGCCAGCCGTTCACCCTGGCGCAACCAGACCCGGAGCGCCTCTTCGTCGCTTTCAAAGGCCGTGGAGCGCCGGAGGACGGCGGTAACAAAATAGCGTTGCGCGGGCGTGGCAATGCCGAAAAACCGCAGCACTTCCCGCAGCATGTCGAGCGGGTCGGCATGGGCGGCAATCCAGTCGTGCTGCACCATCCACTTGACGGGCAGGCTATCAAGC
>CAIWXH010000042.1 GCA_903916565.1 uncultured Oscillochloris sp.
CGGGTGGCGGCTTGGGTTATCGGCACGCGCAACACGCTGCGCGCCCTGCTGCTGGCCCTGCTCGAACCTAGCGCCGAGCTGCGTGCGCTTGAAGATGCTGGTGACTACACCGCACGCCTAGCGCTGCTTGAAGAGCTGAAGGGGCTGCCCTTCGGTGCGGTCTGGGAGGCGTACTGTCTGCGTCAGGGTGTGCCGCTGAGTAGGGGCTTTCTGGATGAGATTCGCCGCTATGAGGCGCAGGTGCTGGCGGGGCGATGAGGGGACACGGACGGGGAGACAGGGGACAAGGGGACGGGGGGACGAGGGGACGGGGAGACAAGGGGACAGGGGACAGGGGACGGGGAGACAAGGGGACGGGGAGACAAGGGGACGGGGAGACAAGGGAGGAGAGTCAATGGCGAAAATTAGGAGCCATCGGGAGCTTGAGGGCTACCAGATCGCGTTTGAGACGGCGATGCGTATCTTTGAACTCTCGTGTACGTTTCCGCGCACGGAGATGTACGCGCTGACTGACCAGATCTGTCGCTCGTCGCGTTCCGTGTGTTCTAATCTTGCCGAGGCTTGGCGCAAGCGCCGCTATGTGGCGGCTTTTATTAGCAAGCTCTCCGACGCGGAAGGTGAGGCTGCCGAAACTCAGGTCTGGATTGAGTTTGCGGTCAGGTGCAACTACCTTACGACTGCCCAGGGCAACGAGCTGTACAGCCAGTATAATCGTGTGCTAGGCATTATCGTCACCATGATCAATAACCCTGAAGTCTGGGTAATCCGCCCCGGCGACAAAGGCGTCAAAGAGGAAGCCGAACCCTATGACCCACTATTCTAGCCTTGTCGCCCTATCGCCCTGTCCCCTTGTCGCCTTGTCGCCCTGTCCCCTTGTCGCCCTATCGCCCTGTCCCCTTGTCGCCTTGTCGCCCTGTCCCCTTGTCGCCTTGTCGCCCTGTCCCCTTGTCCCCCTGTCGCCCTGTCGCCCTGTCGCCTTGTCCCCCTATCCCCCTGTCCCCTTGTCATGAAAGGAGTGCAGCAATGACTACATTTCAATCCGTTACGTACGGCTGGGACGACGCCTACGCCGACCAGCTTGACCCGGTCGCACGGCTGGTGTACCGCTCGAACTTGTTGGGCGCCGATGTTCGCATCACCAACACCGGGGGCGGCAACACCTCGGCGAAGCTGACCGAGGCCGACCCGCTGACTGGTGAGCCGGTCGAGGTGCTGTGGGTGAAAGGCTCGGGCGGCGATTTGCGGACTGCCAAGCGCGAGAACTTCGCCTCGCTCTACATGGACAAGCTGCGCGGACTCCAGCGTCTCTGGTACGCGACCGCTGAGCGCGGCCCCAAGACGCCCATCGAGGATGCGATGGTGGGGCTGTACAACCACACCACGTTCAACTTGAACCCGCGCCCCTCGTCAATTGACACCGCTCTGCACGGCTTTGTGCCCTACCGCAACGTCGATCACATGCACCCCAACGCCGTGATTGGTGTCGCCGCCGCGCGTGATGCCGAGCGCCTGACCCGCGAGATCTACGGCGATGCTTTAGTCTGGACGCCCTGGCAGCGCCCCGGTTTCGACCTGGGGTTGACGCTAGAGCGCATCTGCCGCGAACATCCACAGGCGAAGGGCGTCATTCTGGGCGGTCACGGGCTGATTAGTTGGGCCGACGGCGATAAAGCCTGCTACGACTTGACTCTCGATCTGATCGAGCGTGCCGCGTGCTACATCGAGGCCCGCGATAAGGGCGCGGCGACCTTTGGCGGCCAGCAGTATCAGGCGCTCGACGAGGAGCGCCGTCACGCCATCCTCGCCGGGATTCTGCCCTGGCTGCGCGGTCAGGTGAGTCAGCAGCAGCGCTTTGTCGGTACGGTGCAGGAGGACGAGGCGATCCTGCGCTTTGTGAACAGCTACGATGCGCCGCGCTTGGCCGAGCTGGGGACGAGTTGCCCCGACCACTTCCTGCGTACCAAGATCAAGCCGCTCTATGTGGACTGGAATCCGCAGACCGAAGAGGTGGACGCCCTTAGGCCGAAGTTGCTCGCCGGGCTGGCGCAGTACCGCGAGGCGTACACGGCCTACTACGCGCAGCATAAGCACGCCAACTCGCCCGCGATGCGCGACCCGACCCCGACCGTGATCCTCATCCCCGGCTTTGGCATGATCACCTGGGGGAAAGACAAGAGCGAGTCCCGCGTCACCGCCGAGTTCTACAACTGCGCGATTGAGGTGATGCGCGGCGCCGAGGTGCTGGGCGGCTACACGGCACTGCCGCCGCAGGAGGCGTTCGACATCGAGTATTGGTTGCTCGAAGAGGCCAAGCTCCAGCGGATGCCGCCCGAGAAGGAACTGGCCCGCCAGATTATTGCCGTGGTGGGCGCCGGGAGCGGCATTGGGCGCGCGGTGGCGATGCGTCTTGTTGCCGAGGGTGCCCACGTACTCTGTGTGGATAAGGATGGTGCCGCCGCGACCGCGACCGCGATGGCGATCACTGACACGTATGGCGACGGCATTGGCGTGGCGGGCAGCGGCTTTTCGGGCTGCGGCCCCGCGCTGGGCCTGCACGCCGACATGACGGAGCGCGCCAGTCTGCGGGCGATGCTGGCGCACGCGGCCCTGGCCTACGGTGGCCTCGATGCGGTCGTGGTGACGGCGGGCATCTTTGTCGCGCCCGACGCGGCGGGCCGCATTCGCGATGATCAGTGGGAGCAGACCTTTGCGATTAATGTCATTGGCCTGTATCTGGTCGCCGACGAGGCCGCGCATCTCTGGAAGGCCCAGGGGCTACCGGCAAATCTCGTGCTGACGACCTCCGTCAACGCGGTGGTGTCGAAGCAAGGCAGCCTGGCGTACGACACCAGCAAGGCGGCGGCCAATCATCTCGTTCGCGAGTTGGCAGTCGCGCTGGCACCGCTGGTGCGCGTGAACGGTGTAGCGCCTGCGACAGTGGTGCAGGGCAGCGGCATGTTCCCCCGCGAGCGCGTGATCGCCTCGCTGGTGAAGTACAACCTTAGCTACAGCGACGACGAGCCGACTGACACCCTGACGCAGCGGCTGGCCCAGTTCTACGCCGAGCGTACGCTGCTCAAGCGCCCAATCACCCCGGCAGATCAGGCCGAGGCGATCTTCCTGCTGCTCAGTGGGCGCCTGCGTCAGACCACTGGACAGATCCTTAGTGTGGATGGTGGCTTGCACGAGGCGTTTCTGCGCTAGATGCGCCGGTGGCACGTAGACACAAGCCCGGTCAGCGATCTGACCGGGCTTGCGTATGCGCTGCGCTAACAAGCCCCACATCACTTCTAAACAAGTTCTATATATGCACCTGCTACGATAGCAACAGCGGCGCACCCTGGCGCCCAGCTTAGTAGACAGGCACCGTACGATGCGACAGAAACTCTCCAGCCGAACCATCATCAACTTCGTCCTCGACAGCATCATTTTTTTAGCCTTCCTCGCCACCACCGCTCCGCGTCTGACCGGACTGGCGATCCACGAATGGCTGAGTATCGCCTTCGGGGCCGCGATCATCACCCACCTGCTGCTCCACTGGAACTGGATCGTCCAGGTGGCACGACGCTTCTTCGGCAAAGTCACCTGGGCCTCGCGGGTGAACTACCTCCTCAACACGGTACTCTTCATCAGCTTGACCGTGATTATCTTCACCGGCCTGATGATCTCGGAAGTGGCGCTGCCGCTCTTCGGCATCCGGCTTGGGCGCAACGCGCTCTGGCTGCTGCTCCACCGTGAGGCCACCGATGTTATGGTACTCACCCTTGGGCTGCACATGGCCCTGCACTGGCGCTGGATTGTCAACACGACGGGCCGTGTGTTGGGTTTCCCATCCCGCCCGCGCCCTGCGGCCCCCGCTGCGCTTGTGTCGTCAAGCAGCACCACTGAGGTTAGCTCATGAAGATCATCCTCCGCACCATTGCCATTCTCGCCGCCGCCATGGCCGTTGTCGGGCTGACCTTCGCCTTTGGCAACTCGACCTTTGGCCAAGCGCTGAGTACACGCGGTTCCGACAGAG
>CAIWXH010000043.1 GCA_903916565.1 uncultured Oscillochloris sp.
GGCGGCGTCATCCAGGGCACCGACAATCAGCAGCAGCGCGTCGGCTCCGTGGGCGCGGGCCTCGTAGACCTGATAGGGGTCAATGATGAAGTCTTTGCGGAGCACGGGCGGGGCCGTAGGCAACTGGCGAATCGCCGCAAGGTAGCTCAGGCTGCCCTGAAAAAAATGCTCGTCGGTGAGTACCGAGAGCGCGGCGGCACCAGCGGCGGCGTAGGTGCTAGCAAGCGCCAGGTGGTCGAACGGGTCGAGCAGCACGCCCCGGCTCGGCGAGGCTTTCTTCACCTCGGCGATCAGGGCGGTGGCGGGCGCACGGCGCAGCGCCGCCGCGAAGGGGCGCGCTGGCAGCGCCTGGCTCGCCCGCTCCTCCAGCGTCGCCAGCGGCACCGTCGCTCGTCGCTGCGCCACCTCGTCGCGCTTATGGGCCAGAATGCGGGTCAGGAAGGTCGCTTCAGCCATTGGGGGACTCACTTTCAGCCATGGTTCAACGCCAAGACAAGGTTTCAGGTGCTAGGTTTCAGGTTTCAGGCCAAGCGCATCGGAACGCGCTGCATGCGGCCAAACTGTAAAGTGCCTGCGAACCTTGTCCAAGTCGCAAAGCCGGAAGAATCTCACGCAAAGCCGCAAAGCCGCAAAGCCGGAAGAATCTCTTTGGACTGAAACCCGACACCTGATACCTGATACCTGATACCTGATACCTGATACCTGATACCTGATACCTGATACCTGATACCTGATACCTGATACCTGACACCTGACACCCGACACCCGACACCTCATGCAGCAGACCGGGCGGCGCGCAGACGGGCCAGCGCCTTGAGGTCGGCCAGCAGCACCACCTCGTCGCCCGGCGTGAGCGGCGTGGCCTCTGCGGGCAGGGTGACGGCGGCGCCGTTGCGCCGGAGGGCAATCACCAGCGTCTCGCTCTGTTCGCGCAGCTCGGCCACCGTGCGCCCCGCCAGCCCGTCGCCGCCAGCCAGGGTCAGGGTTTCGCTGGCGAAGAGCCGCTCGCCAAGATCGAAGGCGTAGTCAACCCGCCGCAGCACCGCCGCAGCGGCGAGCGTCGGTGCCGCCAGGGCTGAGGTGCTATAGGCCGTGTTGATGCCAAACAGGGCCGCGAGTCGCTCGGCCAGCACGTCGCTAAAGACCCGCAGCACCAGATGCACCTCGGGGCGCATCTGGCGGGCGCTTAGGCCGACCTGCAAGTTCGTCAGATCGTCGCCGATGACCGCCGCCACCGCGTAGGCCCGCTCGATGCCCGCCTCCTCAAGCACCGCCGGGTCGCGGGCGTCGCCGAACAGCACGCGCACCCCACGGGCCTGTAGCGCCTCGACCAAACGCGGCGAGGTGTCGGGCCGACAGATGCCCACCAGCGCGGGCCGTGGCTCGCTCTGCTCAAGCAGGCTGATCATGGCGACGCCCACTTTGCCCAGGCCGCAGACGATCACCGTGTTCAGCTCTGCCGTGGGGCGCTGCGGTTCCTCGCGTGGCAGCAAAAAGCTGATTTTGCCCCCGGCTCGATTGGCGAGGCGTACCTGCTCAAGCGCCGGGAGTGTGCCGAGGAGCACCATGACATCGCCGGACTCGATCCGCGCCATAAGCTGACGGCTGCGCTCGCGCCCGGCGGCGTCGCGCAGGCGCATCACCCGCACGCCGTAGCGCTGCTCAAGCGCCGACCTAAAGCCCGAGATCGCGCTCTGCTCCGCCACCGTCACCTCCGTGAGCGCCAGCAGACCTTCGGGCAGGCTGATCACATTGATAATCTCGCGGCTCACGGCGGCGGCGGCGAAGGTGGGTGCCGCCAGCGCCGACGAGCTAAAGGCCGCGTTGCGCCCGAAGCTGCGCTCAAGGTTGCGGTCAAGCTCACGGTTGAAGATCCGCAGCACCGTCTGGAGCGTGGGCTGGCGGCGGCGGGCGGTCAGGGCGACCTCGACATTTTTCAGGTCGTCGCTAATCACCGTGATCAGGCCATGGGCGTGCGCCAGCCCCGCGTTGTGCAGCACATCGGGGTCGCGGGCGTCGCCGAGTACCAGCGGCACCTTGAGCGCCAGCATCGTCGCCGCAAACTCGTTCGACGGGCTGAGATCGACGACCACCACCTCGTGGCCCACATCCAGAAGCTGAAGCACGACCCGGTAGCCGACGCGCCCCAGCCCGCAGACGACCACATGGTCGCGGAAGGTGCTGGCGAGCGAGATCTGCCAGCCCTCGCGGCGGGCGCCTTTGTCGAAGAGCAGCCGCGCAAAGTCAACCACGCTCTGAAGCAAGAAGAAGAGGCCGAACAGCGGCACGCCAAAGAAGATCAGCCGCCCGCTCACATCCTGTGGAAAGTCGGACTGTGAGTTAAACACAAGCAGCAGCATCGTGTCGTACAAGGCAGCGGCGAGGTCGCCGTCCGGCCCGCAGCGCACCCCGGCCACGGTGCAGGCGTGTGGGAAATAGATCAGGTAGAGGTAGAACGCGCTGCCCGTGAGCAGCGTCACTAGGCTTGCCAGTGAAAACCACGCCTGACGCCCAAGCACCCCGATGTCGCGCAGGTTGGCGCGCAGCAGGCGCCAGAGCGTGTAGCTGCGGCGGCGCTGGCGCAGCCGGTCGAGCCGAATCTCATCCTCGGAGGCCGTGGGGCGCGGGGGGGCGCTGCTGCGTGTCGTCATGGACTTTCGTGCATGGGGCTACCCAGCATTGCTGATGGCGACCAGCCGCCCGAGGCGCTCAAGCGCGTGGCTCTCGTCAATGCTAGTGCGCGCTTGAGCGAGGCCAGCGCCCAAATCGGCGGCGCGGTCGCCCGCCACCAGCGCAGCGGCGGCATTCAGCAGCACCACATCACGGCGGGGGCCACGGTCGCTGCCGTCGAGGACGCCGCGTACCAGCGCGACATTGGTCGCCACATCGCCGCCGCGCAGCGCCGCTTGCGGTGCCCGCGCCAAGCCGACATCTTCCGGGGCGACGGTCTGCCGACGCACGTCCTGACCAGCGCGCACCTCAAAGATGATACTCGGCCCGCTCAGGCTGAGTTCATCAACGCCACCGTCGCCGTGAACGACCAGCGCGTGGATCGTATCCAGGCGCTTCAGGGCGTGGGCGAGCTTTTCGGCCAGGGGGGCGCTTGCCACGCCAAGCACCTGATAGCGGGCGCGGGCCGGGTTCGTCAGCGGGCCAAGAAGATTGAAAATCGTCCGAATGCCAATCTCACGGCGCACCGGCCCCGCGAAGCGCATCGCCGGGTGAAACTTTGGGGCAAACATAAAGCCGATGCCAGCCTCGCGTAGACAGCGGGCCACCGCCTCGGCGTCAAGCTCGATCTTCACGCCCAGACCCTCAAGCACATCGGCGCTGCCACAGAGGCTTGACATTGCGCGGTTGCCGTGCTTGGCGACGGTTAGGCCAGCGCCAGCGGCGACAAAGGCGGCGGCGGTGCTGATATTGAAGGTGTGCGTGCCATCGCCGCCGGTGCCGCAGGTGTCGGCCACCGGGCCATCCACATAGACCGGCGTGGCCTTCTGGCGCATCACCTCGGCCATTCCAGCGATTTCGGCGTCGCTCTCGCCCTTCAGGTGCAGCGCGGTGAGGAAGGCGCCGATCTGAGCGGGCGTGGCCTCACCGCTCATCATCTCCTCCATCACCGAGGCCGCCTCGGCCTGACTTAACGCTCTGCCGCCGACAACGGCGCTAATCGCATCGCGGATGTTCACGGGGCCTCCGGCAAGTAAGGTGGCGCCAACGCCGCTATTGTATGCGGGCGTGGGGGCGCGGTCAATCGGCACCCGCCGGGGGGCTGAAGCCCCCCGGCGGCTGCACAACGGGGCGCATTCAGCGGGCGGCGATTATGCCACGCTGGCGGCCTCTAGGCGGCTGGCACGGACCAGGCTGGCGACCACCGCCACCGTGATAATCCCGGCCACCACGCCAAGCGAGATGGCGGTAGGCAGCTTGTAGGTCACCCCGAGCAGCAGGTGGCTCGCCTCGGGCAGCAGCATCTTCACGCCCACAAAGGCCAGCACCGCCGAGAGGCCAAGCTTCAGATAGTGGAACTTGTGGATTACGCCGGCCAGCACGAAGTAGAGCGAGCGCAGACCGAGGATCGCGAAGACGTTTGAGCTGTAGACGATGAAGGGGTTTTGCGTCACCGCGAAGATCGCCGGGATCGAATCGACCGCGAAGATCAGGTCGGTGCTTTCGACCATCAGCAGCACCAGGAAGAGCGGCGTCGCCATCCGCACGCCATTCTTCACTGTAAAGAGCTTCTGGCCGTCGTACGCATCGCTCACCGGCATGAGGCGCTTGAACAGCTTGATCACCGGATTCTTCTCTGGCTCAAGCTGCTCGTCCTTCGCGGTCGCCATCCGAATGCCGGTGAAGATCAGAAAGGCGCCGAAGATCCAGAGAATCCACTCGAACTCTTTGATCAGGGCTGCGCCAGCGAAGATGATCGCCCCGCGCATCAGCAGGGCGCCGATGATGCCCCAGAAGAGCACCCGGTGTTGGTACTTCGCCGGCACCGCGAAATAGCTGAAGATCAGCACGAAGACGAAGATGTTATCAACGCTGAGTGCCTTCTCGATCAGGTAGCCGGTGAGAAAGGCCAGCCCAGCCTCGCCAGAGGTGTAGCCGCTCCCCGGCACCAGCCGCTCCCAGAAGAGGAAGATCAGCGCGTTGAAGGTCAGCGCCAGCGCGATCCAGACCGCGCTCCAGAGCGCCGCCTCTTTGATCGTGACCTCGTGGGCGCTGCGGTGGAACACGCCCAAATCGAGTGCCAACATGCCCAGGACGAACAGATTGAAGCCTACCCAGAGCCAAAGCGTACTGTCAACCATCGGTCGCTCCTTCACGTTCAGTCGGGTGCCAGACATAAGAAAAGACGAGGCACCCGACAGCTTGCTGTCTGGTGGTCTCGCCTGCACAGTCTGCGCCCGACTGGCCGAGGGAAACGGTTCCCTGTGTTGACGGCCCGTCAGCCCGCTAAGGCGGGTAGCTACTCCCCACGTAATTTCATTATAACTGAAAAACAGTCTTTACAGGGAGAGGATCGGCGCGATTTACTCGCTGATCACCAGCACACCCGCTTCCGTGTGGCCGGGTACGGCGCAGAAAAAGCGGAAGCTGCCGCTATCGTTGGCGGGGAAGTTCAGGATGGCGTCAACGCTAGGTTCCGCCGAGACCGCGCGCCGTCCGGTCGGCAGCTCAATGCTCAGATTGTGGGCCACCGTGTCGCGGTTGTGAAACGTAATCACGACCTGCTCGCCCCGGCGAATTTCGAGCCGGGTGAGGCTGTAGCCGCCCCCTGCGGCCACGGACAACTCAAGCCGATGCTCGGGGGGCAGTGCGCTGCCACAGCCCACGAGGAGCGAGGCCAGGATGGCGGTCAGGGCGAACATTCGGCGGGGCAAGGCGGGGCGTTGGCAGGCCATGCGTAATCCTTAGAAAGGTTTCAGAATCAACAGCGCTGCCTTGCGCCTTTGCGGCTTTGCGGCTTTGCGCGAGATCGCTCCGGCTTTGCGGGCTGGCCTCGTCTTGGCTTGTGGGCGCGTCACCGTCGTGCGGGCGGTCGGGCGAAGCGGGGGGCAGGCGGCGACGGTGGTTGAGCACCAGGGCCACCAGACCAGCCACGAGGAAGGTCAAACTGAAGACCTGGGCCATCCGCAGCGAGCCAGCGCATTCGCCGCCGATCCCGTTGATGCAGAGGCTGTCGGTACGCAGTCCTTCGATCCAGAAGCGCCCCGCCGAGTAGTAGATCGCGTAGAGAAAGAGCAGGTCGCCCTGGCGCAGCCAGCGCTTGCCTGCGGGTGCGCCGTGGCCGTAGCGCCGGTCGGCCCA
>CAIWXH010000044.1 GCA_903916565.1 uncultured Oscillochloris sp.
GTCACCGAAGATGGCGCGGGCGCCGTCACCGCACAAGACGCCGCCCGGCTGCTTGAGCTGTTCCGCGCTTTTCTGCGCTGGGAGCCAGTGACGCCCACCAGTCCCCGTGCGCTCGCGGAGTTGCTGGCACCGCTTTGTCGCCTGTTGCGCGAAGAGGTGGTCGCCGCGCTGCAACGCCCCGGTTCGCACCTCGTCAGTCTCGCTAACGACTGGCGGGCCTATTTCTTTCCCGAGGCCGACGATGCCCAGTTCGCAGACGCTTATACGCAGACCTTCACCTATGCGCTGCTGCTGGCCCGCGTCTCGGGCGCGTCCGATCTTTCCATCGCCCAGGCGGTGCAGACGATTCGCCCCGGTCATCGCCTGCTGGCCGATACGCTCAAAACGCTGGATGACTTGGATGCGCGTGAGGAGCTTGCGGTGCCGCTGGGGCTGTTGGAGCGCGTGATTGCGGCGGTTGATGCGCGCAGCTTCACCCAGCAGCGCGGCGACCCGTGGCTCTATTTCTACGAAGATTTCCTGGCGGCTTACGATCCGCAGATGCGGAACGACCGGGGCGTCTTTTACACGCCGCTGGAGGTGGTGCGCTGTCAGGTGCGGCTGGTGGCGCAGTTGCTCGGTGAGCGCTTCGACAAGCCGTTCTCCTTCGTTGACGCGGGCGTCGTCACGCTTGACCCGGCGACGGGCACCGGCACTTATTTGCTCGCTGCGATGCAGCACGGCCTGGATCAGATCGCGGCGGTGAAGGGGCCAGGCAAACGCGCTTCGGCGGCGACCACGGCGGCGCTGAATATGCACGCCTTCGAGGTGCTGGTGGGGCCGTATGCGGTGGCGCACTTGCGCCTGACCCAGCAAGTGCTTGCTGAAGGTGGCACGCTGCCGCCCGATGGTGTGCACGTCTATCTGGCCGATACGTTGGAGTCGCCCAATGCCAAGCCGAGGGATTATCTGCCTTTGCCCTACAAGCCCTTCGGCGAAGAGCAGCTACGCGCCCAGAAGGTCAAGCGCGAGACGCCGGTGCTAGTCTGTTTGGGCAATCCGCCGTATGACCGACAGACGCTGGAAGCTGGCGCCACGACGCAGACGCGCAAGGGCGGTTGGGTGCGTTTTGGCGACACGACCCAGGCGCAAAGCGCGAAGGCTCACGCGCTGCTTGATGATTTTCTGGCGCCACTGCAGGCGAGCGGCCAAGGCGTCCACGCGAAAAATCTCTACAACGATTACGTCTACTTCTGGCGCTGGGCGCTCTGGAAACTCTGCGAGCAGCCGCCGGGGGCTGGCATCATCAGCTTCATCACCGCCTCGTCGTACCTGCGCGGCCCTGGTTTCGCCGGCATGCGCGAACTGATGCGCCGCAGCTTCGACGAACTGTGGCTGATTGACTTGGAGGGCGACAATCTGGGTGCGCGGAAGAGCGAGAATGTCTTTGCCATCCAGACGCCGGTCGCTATCGCGATTGGCATTCGCAACGGGGCCGCCCAGCCAGACACGCCCGCCACCGTGCGCTACGCCCGCCTCACCGGCAGCCGCGCCGAAAAGCTGGCGAGTCTCGATGCAGTGACGCAGCTTGCCAATCTGCCCTGGCGCGAGTGCTTCACTGGCTGGGGCGACCTCTTTCTGCCCGCCTCGGCCACGCCCTACTGGGGCTGGCCGCTGCTCACCGACCTCTTCCCCTGGCAAACCAGCGGCATGCAGTTCAAACGCGCTTGGCCCATTGGTGAAAGCGAGGAACTGCTGCACCGGCGCTGGGCCGCATTGTTGGCGGCTACCGACCGTCGCGCCGCCTTCAAGGAGAGCCGCGACCGGCTGCTTGGCGGGCGCTACCCCGCGCTGGATGGCGTCAGCGAACGTGCGCCAGCGCTCGCCAGCCTGAAGGCCGACACACCCGCGCCCCCGA
>CAIWXH010000045.1 GCA_903916565.1 uncultured Oscillochloris sp.
AACCGTCGTCGAGACCTGACAGACGCCGCCGCCCCATTCAAGCTGGGTGCGATTGCCGATGATCGCGTAGCCCTCGACAAAGCCGTTGGCGGCATCAACCTCGCCAAGCTGCCGGTTGAAGGCGAACTCCTCGCCGGGGGCAATTAGCACGCCGTCCATGCGTTTGGCGCCCGCCTTAATGTTGGTGATGCGGTACGCCGCCGAACCAGCGAAGCTGCTCTGGCCCTCAGCCACCAACTCCTTCAGCCCAAGCGTGGGCAGGCTCGCCGCCGTGATGCGCGGCTCTAGCTGATCGACCGGCAGGCTGAGCGTGCGCGTGGTGGGCGAAGCGTTTAGCAGCAGCTCGGCGAGCGTGGTGATCGCCTGCGTCTGCACCAGCCGCCAGCCCGGCTTCCCCGGTTCAACCATGCGCGCCTGACTGCTGGCGAAGCGCAGACGCGGCTCGGCGGTGCCGGTATCAACCAACTGGGCCAGCCCCTCGACCGCCCGCGTCAGGCGCTCGCTGTCCACCTGCACCTCAAGGCGACCCTCGAACGGCTTAACGGTGAGCAACTCGGCGAGGCGCTCGGGACTCCAGACCCAGACCTGGTCGCCACGGCGCAGCTCAATGGGGCTTTTCAGCAGTTCGTCGGCGCGGGCCTGGGCGGTGATGAGGGCCGCATCGGCGACGGTGGGGGCGAGGGCGCGGGTGCGAATGGCGACCTCGCGGGGGCGCAGCTCGCGCAGGCCAAGCAGCACATCATTGGCGGTGGCGTCAATCAGCACCTGGAGGCCGGGGGTGCTAGGGGTGCCAACCACACGGGCGGCGGCAAGCGAGAGCGCGGCGTCTTGGGCGGGATGTTCGATCTGCGGCGCAAGGCCCACCAGGTACGCCTGAAGCGTGCGCGCATCAACCACGACGTGGGGCGCAATGTCGAGGCCCGCCCGCCAAAGGGTGTACAGCTCGCGCAGGCGGGTGAGCGGGTCGCCGTGGCGACCGGCGGTGATGGCAGTCTGGGCGATGGTCGCGGTATCCAGGCGGGCACCAAGCTCAGCCAGCGCGGGGTGCCACGTCTGCCCCGCGTAGGCCAGGGCGACGGGCTGGGTAAGGAACGCGCCGTAGCGCTCGGCGAGGCTGGCGTTAATCGCCGCGCTGCTCATCCCGGCGACAGGCTGACCCTGCACTGTCACACCGGGGAGCGCCTGGTCGGGGTAGAGCACGTTCAGGGCGTAGGGCAGCGCAAGGGGCGCGGCGAGCAGCAGGGCGAGGAGCAGCAGCCAGGGCACGCTGCGGCGGCGGCCAGTGGCGCGCACGCGCCGACGGGGCGGCGGCTGCTCCTCCGGCGGCTCCTCACGCGGGGGGCGTTCATCGGGGTCAGGGGGAAGCCCAGCGGCCCGGCGGCGCCGCATCGGGCCATACTCCTGAAAGTAATCATTGCTGGGCATAAGGCTGCGTGGCCGCGTGGGTGCCTGCACGGCGAATAGTTGCTGGGGCGGCGCGAGATGCGCCCCCTATTGTACAAAACCTTGCGGCGGCGCACAAGTTTGACAGTGGGGATGACCATGAGTATAATCACGCTTAGTTGCGGGCCTCTAGCTCAATGGTAGAGCAGTTGACTCTTAATCAATTGGTTCAGGGTTCGATCCCCTGGGGGCCCACCACACGCGACCGAAACGCCGCTCCATACTGGGGCGGCGTTTGTGATTTCCGGCACCGGCGTTATTTTTGTGCTACGCACCCCTGGCCTTGGTACGGAGACCCTTG